>JBIIXH010000076.1:0-4972 GCA_044338475.1 Rhodoluna sp. | reverse complement strand
TTGAATTGTCGTTAAGAGAGGCTGCCCCCGATTCCAAACCAGGGGAGGAATGAAATCGGAGGCAGACAATTTTATTTGCCGCAGTTACAACCTGAGCCTTCAGTTTTAGCTGAGCATAGGCAAAGGTCACCGCAGTTACATGTAGTTTCTGCCATTGGAACCTCCTTATTTAGTCTGTCGGTTTTGCGTAATCTCATATATCTTCAAGAGCTCCTCTTGGAGCTGTTTTTGGACCTTAGGGTCCTTGGATACCATCATGTGCTTCACATGAGTTGCCAGGTGGTTTTCCACCAACAACTTGTTTAGAGACCCCAGTGACTTCTGAATTGCAAGTGACTGGGTGATGACGTCCATGCAGTAATCCTCGGACTCAATCATCTTCTCCAGACCCTTTAGTTGACCCTGGAGGATTTTCGACCGGTGGATTGCTCTTTTCTTGATTTCTGGGATCACAAACTTAGTATACCCCCCTGGGGTATTAAGTCAAGGCCACCAAATATAGATCTGTTGAGGGTTTACTCGAACCGGAGCGCATCAATTGGCTCTAGCTTGGCTGCGGTTCTAGCAGGCCAAACTCCGAATACCACTCCAACTAGCAAGCTAAAGCCAAGAGCCAGCACAACAGTATCTAGCTTTATTGCAAAGACCCAATCGCCCAGGATGGCCAAGAAGAAAGCTGCTATCTCCCCAAGGATCAGTCCGACTACTCCACCGGCCAACGACAGCACAATTGCCTCAATTAGGAACTGCGTCAAAATGTTGGATTGCTTCGCTCCAATAGCTCTTCGAACACCAATTTCTCTGGTTCTTTCTCGAACAGAAACCAGCATGATGTTCATGATTCCAATACCACCAACAATCAAGCTAATGGCAGCGATTCCAGTGAGCAACAATCCCAAGGTGTCAGTAATGGAACTAACCGCTGCAATCAAAGAAGCTTGGTTGGTGATGGTGTAACGGGCTTCGGTGTCTGCGCCAAGCCCGTATCTTTCTCTAAGCAAACTATCCGCGGTAACTTGCAGAGCGTCCACTTGTTCAGGAGTGTTTGCCTGAATCACAATGCTAGAAACGTAGGGATATTGGCTAAATAGTTTCCTAGCTGAATCCAAGGTCACATACACCCGGCCCCCGGTACCAAAGCCTGCCTGGTCGTCCAGCACACCAACCAGCCTAAAATCCTGCCCGTTTAGCTTTACGGTTTGGCCGAGCATTTCCTTGGTCAATCCAACATCATTTGCTGCGTCAGCTCCGAAGACGACGTCTTTGGCAGTTTGGGCAAAGGAACTACTAGAAAGATATGATCCAAGTGCAATCTCTGGCTTAACGGCTTCGAAGTACTTCGACGACACTCCGACTAATCGAGCGTTCACTCTTATGTCCCCAGTTGCAATGGTGCCCTCGTTTTGAGACTGGACGAACATAACCGACACGTTCTCAAGTTCAGCTAGGGCATTAGCATCTTGCTCAGTTAAGGCATCTGGAGCCATTGCAGTGATGTTTAGCTGGTTAGTTCCAAGGGTTGCTAGCGACTTGTTGATACCTTGCGATGCGCCATCAACAATTGAGGTCAGGGCCACGATGGCGGCAACACCAATTACTACCCCCAACATAGTTAGTAGCGATCTAACCTTGGTGGCCCAGATTCTATTTAGCGCCAGAGCCGCTGTTCCAAGTAGGTTCAATTGGCACCTCGCTCGTCACGTTCTATTTGACCATCTCTCAAAAAGACTCTTCTTGGAGCGCTGGCAGCAATCTCTAAATCGTGTGTAATCAAAACGATGGTTCTACCTTCTCTATGTAGGTCCTTCAATAAATCAATTACGGCAGCTCCGGTTTTGGAGTCCAACGCTCCCGTTGGTTCATCGGCCAAGACAATGTCTGGGCCGGTAACCAAGGCCCTTGCGATAGCAACCCTTTGCTGCTGGCCGCCAGATAACCGGTTGCGGTCAAAATTGAGTCTGTCTCCAAGGCCTAGCTTGGTCAGCATCTCTGATGCTGACTTCTTGGCTTGCTTGGAGCTAATGCCTTGATACAAAAGTGGCGCCATTACGTTTTCTATGGCTGTGGTATTTGGAAGCAGTTGAAACTGCTGAAACACAAAACCAATTGCTTTAGAGCGAAGGCTGGTTAGTTGATTGTCGGTGAGCTCATTGGTTGGGTCGCCGGAAATCAATACCGTTCCAGCACTTGGCCTATCCAGGCAACCAATGAGATTCATCATGGTGGACTTACCGCTTCCAGATGGTCCAACAATGGCAACAAATTCACCACGCTCAATAACTAGATCAACGCCGTCTAGGGCAGTGGTGATCTGATCGCCAACTAAATAATCTCGGCGAACTTTGTCTAACCGAACAACTTCATTAGCCATTGTTTCCGGCTCCGCGCGGAGGACCAAACTCAACCGGGCTTGGAATATCTCCTGCTAGGCCGATGATGACAAGATCGCCATCTTGAAGACCCGAGGTGATTTCCACCAAGCTATCTCCCCTGGTGCCAAGTGTGACCTCGACCGTTGTTACGCTCTGACCGCCAGAGGCTCCAGTAACCAAGATCTGAACCTCGGGTAACTCGCCAATGAGAGCACTGAATGGAACTGCTAGAACCGAAGCTGATCGCTCCACTTCTATTTCCGCCGTTGCGCTCATACCAAAGCGGGCCCCTGATGGAATCTCGGTTACCTCAACCAAAACCTCATACTGCTTGATACCGCTTACAGATCTTGCTACCTGTCCTATAGAGATAACAGCACCTTCAAACACTGCATCAATAGCGTCCAGCTCGATGCTAGCTTTTTGGCCGATGTCCACAAGGTCCGCGTCATACTCGCTTGCAAAAACTGAAACCACCGGCACGGCGCTTCCAACACTCACTACCTGTCCAGAAGTTCTTAGTCCCTCAGAGGTGTCAACAGAGCGAACAATGCCATCTGCGATGGCACGAACTTGGGTGGGAAGACCAAGTGCAGAGTTGAAGCTAAACAGTAGGTCTCCCTCGGATACAGATTGACCTTCAGTTACTTCAATTTGGTTGATTTCTAAACTGACACCAAATTGAGCAGGGATAGCCTGCGAACCATTGGCTGAAACAAGAATTGGTTGCTGGCTTGGGCCGTAGGCCAAAAGCTGAGACTCGGCTAGTTGACCATTGGCTGCAACGGTCTTCACAACAGCCGTTGGATTTACCTCATAGGTTTCATACTGAGTTTGCTCAGTTAGGGCCGGAATAGCTATTGCTGCGATTACTGCAATCAAAACCACTGCCGATCCCGATAACCATAACCAACGTCGCTTTTTCATCTTTTGGTCTCCTAAAGACTTTTTGCCTGGAATAAAGACATCCCTCTGGTTACAATCTCTCACAGAATCCCGATAGTTAGCTGTTAGTTCGATGAAAACCCAAACCATAGACTGTGAAAGTAGAGCAAGGTGGTTTTCATGAGCGATCTAGATGCAATTGGCAACAAAGATGGCTGGCGCTGCTGGCTATGTGATGCACCGGTAGACCCAGACGCCTCAGTCAACTCAGACCTTGGTCCAAGTGCCGATAGCTATCAAGATGCCAAAGGTAAAAAAGGTACCGTAGCAACAGAGCGCCTTGCTCACCGAGCTTGCAATACCAAACGAGGAAAAATTGCTCCGGTTATCTCCTGGTCCAATGACCTTTTGGTTTCTGACCCAGCACCTATTTTTGAGACGGTTGAAAGATTACTTAGAAAGGGTGGCCGAGAAGCTGTGGCAAGATGCCCTAGCGAAGCTGACGCCGAGCAGGCATCCAGTTGGTTGCTGGATAGGCTTTCAAGACTTGCACCAGGAGTGACTTTTGCAAGTGAGATTTCGGCTGGTGGGGGTCAGTATCTAATCAAACTCAGCGTCGACTAAATTTTTCCATCGCTTAGTCCCTGAAGAACCTTTTTAGCCCTAACTCGAAGCTCAGGTAAATCACTCAGTCTGGTCAGACCATTTACCTGCTGACTCATTCGGTGGTTCTTTGAAAACTGCGCCTTATGGCGATCAAGGAAATCCCAATACAAGGTTGTAAACGGACATGCATCCTCGCCAACTCGCTTCTTAGGGTCGTATTCACAACCCTTGCAATACTGGGTCATTCTAGAAATGTATGCACCGCCAGCGGCGTATGGCTTGGTCATTAGCTTTCCCCCATCGGCATGGACACCCATGCCGATAATGTTTGGAACCATGACCCAATCCGAAGCATCAATGAATTGCTCGCGCATCCAATCTAGAAACTGCTGCGGATTGGTTCCAGTGACTAGAGCCAGATTGCTCAGGATCATCAATCTAGGAATGTGATGAGTCCAGGCTCTGGTTTCCACCTGGGAAACCACTTGTTTCACGCAGTTCATCTTGGTCTTCGAAGAATCAACAAAAAGAGGCAGAAGCTCCCGTTTGGCGGCCAGCCCGTTTAGTTCTTTGTATTCGGGACCTAGGAACCAATACATTCCGTTTATATACTCTCTCCAACCAATAATCTGACGCACGAAAGCCTCAACTGACTCAATTGGAGCAAGATCCTGTTCGTACCTCTTTACTGCAGCCGAAATAACCTCATCGGCAGTCAATAAACCATTGTTCAAATATGGGCTCAGTAATGAATGATGCAGTGACCAGTCATCGGCCATAACCGCATCCTCGTATGGTCCAAATCCTGCCAAATGGTTATCCAAGAAGTTCTTCAGCTGCTTTAGAGCGCCAGAGCGGGTGGTAGCCCAGCTATCAGTGGGTTCGTAGCCAAGCTCCTTGGCTACTTGTATATCTATCTCGTCTCTCGAGTGAAGCAATCTTTTCGGCCAGATGTAGTTCTTTGGAGGCGGCAGCCGGTTCTCCGCATCAAAGTTCCATCGGTCTTGAACGGGCTTATTGCCTTCGACCAAGATGTTCAAGCGAATTCTTTGGGCGCGGTAAAAATTCTCCATCACAAAACTCTTTTGGCTCTCGGCCCAGCTAGTAAA
>JBIIXH010000075.1:0-4984 GCA_044338475.1 Rhodoluna sp. | reverse complement strand
GAAAAACACAAACAGCGAAATGATGATTCCAATAACAAATCCTGGAACTTCTGCTGCGCTAGTGGAGCCTGGCTGCAAGGTGTAAACACCAATAAGAATCCAAGGAACAATTCCGGTGATGGAACCCATGATGAACGGCAAGCCCTGGCCGTTTCCAGGGGTTTCATACTTCTCCTGTAGGGCACCAAAGAAGATCATCGAAGCGTTAACCGCAAAGATACCTACCAGGGCTGAGAAGTCTGAAATACCGGTTAGTTGAGCAATCAGCCAAATCATTACCGATGAGCTAAGTGAATACTCGACCCAACGGAAGTAGTTGCGGTTCTTTTTCAGACCCGCAGAGTACCTTCCGAAGAACTGTGGAGAAGAGATCAGGAAGTGGAAGAAAGCCGATAGCGCCAAGAAGGCCACCACACCCATTCCCAAGTTTACTTCAAATAGTGTCACTCGCTCGGTTGGCAGCGGTGAGCCTGGAGGACCTGTCATGTAATCGACGGTGGTGCCAAACAGCACTTGGTTATCTAGTAGCGATAGCGCGTATCCGAAAGCTACCGCCTGAAAAAGGTGCAGAGCACCCGCGACGATGTTGTAAGTTCTTAGTCTTTTTATCTGCTCAGTTACTGAGCGCTTTTTCTGTGCCATTTGTAACACCCCTTCGATGTAGTTCTTGGTTTCAGTCTAGGCTCGAAGGCTCTGGCTAGCCCTAGGTGGCTACCTTCTTTTGCCTGAGCGCTGTTTGGTTTTGGTCTTTCGTGAACCGAGATAGAAGGTAGAGGCAAAACCCAGCAGCAAGAAGCCAGCTGCCGACCAAGCTGCCAACTTGGCCCCATCTGTGAAAGCCTCACCTGCCGCATGAGTTATGTCTTCAGCTAGTGCCTGCGGAACTTGCTCTGCAACTAATCCATCGGTTAATCCTGGAATCGCCGATCCTGCAGAATCCACTACGGCATCAACTAGCACAACGCTTTGCGCGGTTGGAACCTCAAGATCGCTAAGGCGCTGCTCGAGAGACGATTGTGTTCCGGTAAAAAGCAGTGTTCCAAGAACAGCTACTCCAAGTGCGGAACCAACTTGTCTAACAGTCGACTGCGAGCCAGAGGCTTGGCCGGTACTAGTCATTGGGACATCAACCATGATCACACCGGTTAGCTGAGCGGTAGCCAAACCGATACCGATTCCATAAAGGAACAAGAGCGGGGCAAGAGTAATCCAGCCGGCTTCTGTAGAGGAGAATAGGGCCACTCCCAAAACTCCTATGAGCTCAAGCCCGACACCAATTTGTACTGCCCGCGCAGGTGGCAACTTGCCACTTAGGGCACCACCAATTGCAGAGGCCAGGAAAGCTCCAGCGGCAAGCCACAGAATCACTAGGCCGGAAGAAATTGGGCTAAGCCCAATAACGTTTTGAAGCCAAAGTGGAATCGCAAACAAGATTCCAAATTCTCCCATGGAGATGATTAGTGCAGCGATTGAACCGTTTCTGAAGGAGTTAATCTTGAACAACCCCAAATCCAAAAGCACATTCTTGTTCTGCGCTTCGCGCTTTCTTTCCCAAAGCACGAACACCACTGCAGAAAAAACAAAGATCAGTAGCGACACTGGAATTACAGAAATTCCAGTTGTTGGCCACGCGAAGTCACCAATCATGAATTGGTTGTTTGGGTTTATCTCCCACCAGCCATAAATTCGACCTTCAATGAGACCAAATACCAAAGTGGAGAACATAACAACCGAAATAGCTGCGCCAATAAAGTCAATGCCTCCCGCGCGCTGCGGTGCCTTAGATTCGGAAACGTAGTAGGCAAGACCGGCCAGGATCAAAATTCCAAGAGGCAAGTTAATTCCGAAAGCCCAACGCCAGCTGAAGTCTGTTGCTAACCAGCCACCAAGCACAGGACCCACGGCAACCATGCCACCGATGGTCGCACCCCAAACAGCAAATGCGATTCCACGCTCTTTACCTTGGAAAGTTGCATTTAGAAGCGACAGGGTTGTTGGTAGCACCATGGCTCCACCGATACCTTGGATGACCCGAGCGAGGATCAACACATCTGGTGATTCCGCAACTCCCGCCCAGACGGAAGCCAGAATAAAAATTACAATTCCAATATTTAGTAGTCGCTTTCGACCAAACCTGTCAGCGAGTGAACCCCAGACCAGAAGAAGTGACGCAAACACCAGGACATAGCTTTCCTGAACCCACTGCACTTCTGTTGAGGTGAGTGCTAGGTCGTTGATTATTGAGGGAAAGATTGTGTTTACGATTGTTCCGTCGATGATCACGAGGGATATGGCCATAGAGATAAACACAAGGCCAACCCAGCGATTGCGAACTTTTGTCAATTGATTCCTGATTTCTGGTCTTTTCTAGCTGATGCCTACTAGATTGCTTGGGCTAGGAACTAGCCGTCTCAAAGTCTATGCGGGGGATGGCGTTTTGGGAGTCATAATTGGCTATGACCGAAATTACCGAGGGACTTGCGCTACCTGTCAAAACCAATGGGCTGGCACCTCTTTGCTTGGTTACTGGAGCCAATGGCTACATTGGCGGCAGATTGATACGGGAATTGCTCACCTTCGGCTACCGAGTCAGAGTTCTCGCAAGAAACGCTTCCCGATTGACTCAGTATCCCTGGATTAGTCAGGTTGAAGTTGTCGAAGGAGACGCTCACGACGAGAAAGCTTTAGAGCAAGCACTTGCAGATATAGACGTTGCTTACTACCTAATCCACTCACTTCTTGTCAAAGACGACTTTGAAGCATCGGAACTAAAGATGGCCAGGATGTTTGCCGACGCGGCAGCAGAAGCCGAGGTGTCTCGAATAATTTATCTCGGGGGCATAATCAACGGCACCGATGAACTATCTGATCACATGAGTGCTCGAATGAACACTGGGGCAATTCTTGCTAAATCAGGTGTCCCAACAATTGAATTTAGGGCCGGGGTAGTTATCGGATCAGGCTCTGCTTCCTTTGAGATGCTTCGCTATCTAACTGAGCGTTTACCGATTATGACTACACCTAAGTGGGTCAATAACAGAATTCAACCAATTGCGGTTCGCGATGTTCTTAGGTATCTAGTTGGCGCAGCAGGACTTCCTCCTTCAGCGCAAGGGGTTTTTGACATTGCTGGCCCAGACATCTTCACCTATGCCGACATGATGCAACACTATGCAGCCGCTGCAGGACTAAAGCGAAGAATCATTATTCCTATTCCGGTATTGACTCCAAGACTTTCAAGCGGTTGGGTGGGACTTGTTACTCCGGTCCCATACCGACTTGCTCGCCGACTCGTGGAGAGCTTGAAGCACGAAGTGGTGGCTGCGCCATCGAATATCAATGAGCTGATCCCACCTTCAGCTGCGGGGCTTACATCTTTTGACGTTGCCGTGAAGCTGGCACTGGTTCGGATCAAAGAAGCTAATGTCGAAACCCGTTGGACTAATGCTTCGGTTCCTGGAACTCCCAGTGAGCCGCTTCCAACCGACCCAGACTGGGCCGGTGGGTCTTTGTATAAGGACGTTCGGGTTGTTCGCGGAACGGATTCAATGGAAAAAGTCTGGTCCAGGATCGAATCAATTGGTGGCAAGAATGGTTACTCCATGGCCAGCTGGGCTTGGGAACTTCGAGGGCTCATGGATCGCATGGTCGGGGGAGTTGGACTTAGGCGTGGAAGGCGTGACCCAGATCACTTAAGAATTGGTGACGCTGTTGATTTCTGGAGAGTTGAAGAACTTATTCCTCAAAAGCTTTTGAGACTTCGTGCCGAAATGAAAATGCCAGGACTTGCCTGGCTTGAATTCAGCATTGAAAAAGACCCAGAGACGCAGGAAACGGTTTTGACACAAACAGCAACATTCGCACCAAAAGGTTTGTTTGGTCAGCTCTATTGGTGGGCAGTGCTACCGATGCACGGATTAGTTTTTCCTTCCATGGCTAAAGGTGCCATTTCAGGATCCTAGAAAAACCTATGTGCGCGTGGTCACTTTCTGAATCAACTTCTTGATACCCAGTACCAGGAACCCAAGAATCAAGAAGAAGGAAGTTATTGCGGCGATGTAGGTGAGCATTCCAGGAACACCACCTTCTTCGTTTGGATTGATAAACCAGTAAGGCCACCAGTTGGTTGCAAGTCCTCTGATTACCGAAAACACCAACCATGTCAGCGGGAATACCGCAACCCATAAAGCCGCACGCAGCTTCACGCGAAATGCTTTGTATGAAAGCAGGTAATCGATGGCAATAAGAATCGGACCATAAGTGTGAATAATCTCGTTTGGCAGAACTGGCCACACGTAGTCGCCATCTCTTTCGTCACCTGCGGCACCAGCTAGCAGTGCGTGGTAGACAACTCCAACAACAATCATCGCAACAGTGAGACTCAGCCTTGCGATTTCAATCTTTTTGGCATCTTCTTGCTTTCGCAAAAGACGCGCACCGGCAATTAGCAGAAACGCCCCGGCAACAATTGCAGTGACTATGGAGAAGTATGCAAAATACTCAGTTGGTCTAAAGAGGTTGTTTGCAAGGCGGTCTGTCACTTGCCAGGCCACCGAGCCAAGCAGTGCAAAACCAGTCAGAATCCGGAGCATCCCAAGGGTGAGGTTATAAATCATGGTCTCTACCTTAGTTGGCTAGACTGCTGACCCCTGCAAACTAGGCCACTGACTCAAGAGGCCCACGCTCAGAGGGGTTTTTGACTGTTATCAAACCGATACGTCAAATGTGTGGGCAACCACCCGTTTTGCAGTTTGGCATCTCTAGGCTTGGGACGCTGGGCAATGGCTGCCCAATTTAGAAAGGTATACAAATAAATGGCTATTTCAAAAAAGAAGCGCCTTAGCGTAGTTGCAGCTGCTGCTGCACTTGCTTTGGTATTCACTGGCTGTGCAGCAACTGAGGGAGACTCCGAAGGCGCCGCACAGGTAGAGGTATTTTCTTGGTGGACTGGTGGTGGAGAGGCCGCAGGTCTTGAGGCACTAGT
>JBIIXH010000074.1:0-5052 GCA_044338475.1 Rhodoluna sp. | reverse complement strand
AACCGACTCAGCGGTCGCTCAAGAGAGGGCCGACTGGTTCACTTCGAGCTACCGTTAGGGGAGAAGGAACCTCGCCCAGGAGATTTAGTTACCGTGCAGGTGACTGAGGCCAAGCCATATTTCTTGCTCGCAGATCAACCAACTGCCGGATATAGCATGGTTCCAACTCGCGCTGGGGACGCCTACGACGCGCTTGAGGCGGCATCTTGCGCTGTTGACTCTGCTCCCGCAAAAGGTGTCAGCATCGGTCTTCCCACCTTGAAAAGAAAGTAATGCCCGCGCAACTCATTGCCATCGTTGGGTCAACCGGCACTGGAAAAAGTGAACTTGCGATTCGAATTGCGGAAACCATTCGTGACCATGGCTCATCGGCTGAAATAGTCAATGCTGACGCCATGCAGCTCTATCGGGGTATGGACATCGGTACTGCAAAGTTGCCAACAAAAGAGCGCCGAGGAATAGAGCACCACCTAATCGATGTTCTTGATGTGACCCAAGAATCTACAGCGGCCGAATATCAAAAACTAGCCAGAGCGAAGATTCTTGAGATCCAATCCAATGGCGCTGTCCCCATTTTGGTTGGCGGCTCAATGCTCTATGTTGCAGCTGTTTTGAACAACTTTGAATTCCCCGTTCGCGATAAAGATCTTCGCGCGCAGCTGGAGCAGCAACTTCTGGAGTTAGGGCCAGAAGCCATGCACCAGAAGTTGGCTGAAATTGACGCGGTTGCTGCCAGCAGGATTGATCCAGAAAACGGGCGTCGGATTGTTAGAGCTTTGGAGATTGTGACTTTGACGGGCGAACCTTTTGCAGCGGCGCTACCAGATGAGATTGACTCCTGGCAAGAGGTTCTAGAGATTGGTTTGCGTATGGACCGTGAGGTCTTGGTTGCCAGACTCGAGCAGCGTGTGCGATTGATGTGGGATAGCGGAATGGTTAAAGAAACCCAAAACCTAATCGACAAGGGCTTACGGGAATCTGTTACCGCGGGTTATGCAATCGGATATGCCCAAGCTCTGGCTCAAATAGACGGAGAACTAGATCGAGAGCAGGCGATTGAATCAACTACTAGGTTGACCCAGAAGTACGCCAGAAGGCAAATGTCTTGGTTCAAGCGGGACACGAGAATCAATTGGCTGGACGCTTTGGACCCCGAGGTCACAAACCTTGCAATGGAGCTGGTTCGGCAACATGGTCTGTTGGATGCTCGCCCGTAGGCTTTGACTATGACGAAAATTGCGTTCACCAAGGGTCACGGAACAGGAAACGATTTCGTTCTGGTTCTAGATGCTGACGGTGAGCTTGCTCTAAGCAGCAAGCAGATTGCGAAGATTTGCGATAGACGCTTTGGAATTGGCGCTGATGGTTTTATCAGGGTCGTAAAAAGCTCTCAGATTCCAGAAGGCAAGGACATACTTGCTAGCGAGCCAGCCGCCGTTTGGTTTATGGATTACTACAACGCCGATGGATCTCCAGCTGAGATGTGTGGCAATGGGGTGCGCGTTTTCGCAAGATATCTTCTTGAAAAAGGACTTGCAACCATTGAAGGCGGCTCAACCCTTGCGGTTGGCACGCGCGCGGGGGTAAAGGATCTGACTCAAGGCTCCAATGGGTTCGCGGTTGACCTTGGCCGCTGGAAACTAACTAGCGAGTTCACTGTAGAGGCGAACGGGATTGAGGTCGCCAGGCCTGGACAGGGCATAGACATTGGAAACCCACACGTGGTTGTGGCTTTATCTAGTGAAGCAGAGCTCAAAGAGCTAAAGCTTTTTGAGGCACCTTCTGTTGAACCAGTTCCCACAAATGGCGCGAACGTTGAGTTCGTAGTTCCAAATGACCCGATGGTTAAAGACGGTGTTGGTTACTTTTCATTCAGGGTGCACGAAAGAGGAGTTGGGGAGACGCTTTCCTGCGGAACAGGTATAGCTGCCGCCGCATTAGCAACTAGATATTGGGCAGGACCTTCAGCTCCGAATCAATGGCAAGTCCAAGCCTTGGGTGGATTGGTTGCGGTTCGTATGTTTGCAACTGAAGACGGGGAGCATGTGTCGATTAGTGGCCCAGCAGAGCTAACATTCGACGGCGAATTGGATCTAGCTAGCCTTTAGGAAGTTTTCAATACTTTGATGATTCGGTAGGTTTTTACCGAAGTGAGCCTGGAGACTTCGTAGCCATCAACCAGCGTCTCAGTTAGCCACTTCTGCAGCGAATCCGAGCCAAGATTTTTCTGCACCACTAAATATGCGGCGGCGTTTCTCTCTAGGCGTGGAAGCCAAAAAAGAAGCAGTGCGTGTAATTCTTTCTTACCAACTCGTATCGGCGGGTTAGACCAGATTCCAGAGAACTTCAGCTCCGCTGGCACTTCCTCAGGAGTTGCGGTGTGGATGTTGGTTAGGCCGAGGGTGTTGGCATTTAAGGATGTGAGCTCAAGGGAGCGATTATTCACATCCACTGCCCAGATTTTGGCCTGAGGGCTGTTCTTAGCGAGGTTCAGGGCAATCGGTCCCCAGCCACAGCCCAGATCGAGGATGTTGCCATCTTTTGGAGCTAACCCCAGATGATCAAGCAGCACTTCGGTTCCAACATCAAGCCGCAGTGGAGAGAAGGTTCCGGAGGCTGTGTTTACTTGAAAAACCTCACCAGCAACACTGAGCTCAATTTGTTTGGGCTGGTAATCGCTTTTAGGTTCCTGGGAAAAGTAGTGATCCGAGGACATGTGTTCAATTTATCCCAATTCTGATTACTAGTGTTAGTTGAATGGAATCGGAATCAGAGCAATCAGTGTCGATGATTGACCGCATTCTGGGCAGAGACAAGAAACCTATCCCCACCAGCTTCGATACTGCTGGATTCGACGGCGATCAGCTTGATTTGGAGGAGCGCTCCGCACTTCGCCGAGTGAGCGGTTTATCCACTGAGCTTCAGGACATTACCGATGTTGAGTATCGCCAGCTAAGACTTGAGAAAGTTGTTCTGATTGGGGTCTGGGGAAGAGGCACTGCCTTGGACGCGGAGAATTCACTCCGGGAGCTAGCGGCCCTGGCTGAAACAGCAGGCGCGCAGGTGCTTGATGGTCTTCTTCAACGAAGAGCATTTCCTGACCCTGCGAGTTACTTAGGTAAAGGTAAAGCACAAGAGCTCAAGGCAATCGTCGCCGCTTGCGAGGCCGACACTGTTATTGCAGACACAGAACTTGCCCCAAGTCAAAGACGAAACCTTGAAGACATAGTGAAGGTAAAAGTAGTTGATCGCACGGCAATCATTCTCGATATCTTTGCTCAACATGCCAAGTCCAGAGAAGGTAAGGCGCAAGTGGAGCTTGCTCAGCTTGAATACTTACTTCCTAGGCTTCGTGGTTGGGGTGAGTCGATGTCTAGGCAGGCCGGTGGTCAAGTTGGTGGCGGTGTTGGAATTGGCTCACGTGGTCCTGGTGAAACCAAGATTGAGCTAGACCGAAGAAGAATCAATACCCGGATGGCCAAACTCAGAAAGCAAATCAAAGAGATGGCACCAGCGAGGGAGACTAAGCGTTCTTCCAGGTCCAAAAACGAGATTCCCTCTGTTGCTATCGCGGGATACACCAATGCCGGCAAGTCATCGTTGCTAAACAGGATCACAAGAGCAGGGGTGTTGGTAGAAAACGCACTCTTTGCAACACTTGACCCAACCGTTCGAAAGACCCAAACAGCTGATGGTCGCGAATACACCCTCGCTGACACAGTGGGTTTCGTTAAGGATCTACCGCACCAGTTGGTGGAGGCATTTAGGTCAACTATTGAAGAGATTGCACACAGCGATCTGGTGGTCCACGTTGTTGACGCCTCCCACCCAGACCCTGCCGGACAGATCCATACCGTACGAAACGTATTGGCCGAGGTGGATGCCCATAATGTCAAAGAGCTGTTGGTGTTCAATAAGTGCGACCTGGTCGATTTAGAACAACAGATTGCCCTTCGCGGTATGGAGCCAGGTGCAATTCTGGTATCAGCTGCGTCCGGTGAAGGCATTGATGATCTTCTAGAACAAATAGAGACACTCTTGCCTAGACCAGAGATTCTCGTAAGGGCATTGGTTCCTTACTCGAGGGGGGATCTAGTTTCAAGAATTCATTCGGAAGCAAGAATAGTTAGCGTTATTCATCAAGATGACGGAACTTTGGTTGAGGCTCGCGTGAAACCCCAACTTGCTAGTGAGCTAAGCCAGTTTTTGCTAGATGCTTCTTAGTACAGCAACAACTTTTCCAAGAATTACTGCACGGTCACCGAGGATTGGCTCAAAGCTAGAATTTCTAGGTAGTAACCAGGTGTGGCCATCGCGCTGCTTGAAAGTTTTCACAGTAGCTTCATCTTCTAGTAATGCTGCAACTATGTCGCCGTTCTCTGCCGTTTGCTGCTGACGAACCACGACCCAGTCGCCATCGCAGATGGCGGCATCAATCATGGATTCACCAACCACCTTGAGAAGAAACAGGTCACCCTTACCAACTAGTTGACGGGGGAGTGGGAATATCTCTTCAATGTTTTGCTCAGCGGTTATTGGTCCACCGGCAGCAATTCTTCCAACCATCGGAACCATGGCGGCATCGCCAATTGGTGTGATGTTGTCTGGCTCTGAACCGGCATCGCCTTCGTAGCCTGGAACCTCGATTAGAACGTCTATAGTTCGTGGCCTTTTGGGGTCACGGCTGATGTATCCAGCTAGCTCTAGCTGATTCAGCTGGTGGGTTACGGATGAGGGGGATGACAATCCCACTTCGTCCCCAATTTCTCTCATGCTCGGGACATAGCCCCGATCCGTTTTGGAGCGTTGGATGGCCTGGAGAATTCGCTCCTGCATGGCACTGAGAGTGGTAGCGCGGCGGCTAGGCTTGCTGGCGTCCATTTCGACCCTTTCGATGGCCCAATTTTTGGGCTTTATCGAAACTGTATTCTAAAAAACACCCAAAATCAAACATATTTTCGATTTTTTGGCAATATTCTTGACAAAATGTCGGTGGTTCCTTGTAATCTTGTTCTAAGTAGAACACTTGTTCGAAAACCTGAGGAAAGGGAA
>JBIIXH010000071.1:0-5203 GCA_044338475.1 Rhodoluna sp. | reverse complement strand
GCTCCCGCAAAGCCAGCTCCAGTGACGCTCACTCCGGTTGCGACAACCTATAACAGTGCGGCGGTGTCCTTTTCACCAAACCCACTACGAGCAACTGTTTACCCCGCAGCACAATTCACCGCAGGCGATGTCCTGAGCTTTAGCTCCAACCCTTCCCTGCACTACGGATCGCAATTGGTTCTAGGTAGGCAGGCTGAGGTTCAGTTTTCTCCTGCTTGGCTGGGCTGGCAGTTTAGTGACGGGCCTCGCTTGCAGGGCGTCGACATAAAAAGAGGCTTCGACTCGGCAGGAAAGTATCAAGCTTGGGCGATAGCAAACTACTTTGTTAGCTATCGAATTGTTGGAGAGTCCTCCTGGGTGGCGGTACCGGGGCAGATTTCGGTGCTGAGTAACATCATCGATCTCGACGCGACGCAACAGATTCCCCAAGCTGCACCCAGCCCAAAAAGGCCGTTGCTGGTTGGAGGTTTTTGCAGTCAAAGCCCCAGTAGCTGGGGCTGCATTCCTTAGCTAGGCGAGGCTTGAGTATCTGGAATAGTCTTGTCTGTAGGTGGAGGGTCAGCTAACACTCTGCCTAACCTCAGACTTGTTTGTCATTATTGAAGGACAGACGAAAGGCACACTCAATGACCAATCAAGACCAAAAAGGTCTCGGAAGAAAAAACAGTTACAACAGCCAGTTCCTGTTTGATCCACCCGTTGTGCTGACCCCAAAGAAGCAGAAGGTAAAAAAAGCCAGGGAAAAAAGGCTTACCTTTTTCACCGCAACTTCCGCAATCTTGCTGGGAGTAATCATCGGGGCATCAATTGGTGCAGGTGCCGGAGTGCTGGCTCAGAACTACCTAACTAGACCAGCCGCCATCGTTGTGAACAATCTTGAGGACGTCAATTGGGTTACTGCTGCATCTTCCGCTGCCGCACCTTCTGTAGTCACAATCCGAGTTTCCGGGGGTAATTCAGGAGGAAATGGATCGGGTGTGGTCCTAACAAGCGATGGTTACATCCTTACCAACGCCCACGTGGTCACGATTGGCGGTAGCACAGCTAACGTCGAGCTGTCGGTTCGAACCAACGAGCGCGAAGTGTTCCCAGCCAGAATCATTGGTACAGATCCAACCAACGATCTAGCTGTTATCAAAATCGAAACCACCAAGCCTTTGACCCCGATGGTTTTTGCTGACTCTTCGAAGATTAATGTCGGTGACCAGGTGGTCGCTATCGGTGCACCGCTAGGTCTAGAGGCAACAGTAACCAGAGGAATTGTTTCTGCTCTCAATAGAACCATTCAGGTTGCCTCGTCCGAAGATCCAAACGAAACTGGTTTGGAGTTTTGGTCGGGAAGCTCGGTTCCTCCGGTAAATCTAGGCGTTATTCAAACTGACGCTGCCATAAACCCAGGAAACTCCGGTGGAGCATTGGTGAATGACCGCGGTGAGCTCATTGGTATCAACGTTGCTATCGCAAGAGCTGGATCGGCAGCTGAAGGCGGAAGCATCGGTGTTGGTTTTGCTATCCCATCAAATGTTGCCGACCGTATCGCCAAAGACATAATCGAAACCGGCGAGTCAACCCACGGTGTCCTGGGAGTTCTAGTTGGAGACGCAATGTCTTCCGATGATGGCTCTGCATTTCCTGTGGGAGCGTTGATCATTGAAGTTACACCTGGCGGTGCAGCCGAGGGGATTGGCCTTAGACCCGATGACATCGTTACCAAACTCAATGGCAAATCAATCAGCAGCGCTAGCGAACTAACAGCGGCCGTTCGTCAAGAGTCAGCGGAAACCGAAGTGAAGATAGAAATTCTAAGAGATGGCGTTCGACTCACCTTTGATGTGGTTTTGTAGTTAGCTAACTTTAGATTCCAAAAGGGGAAAATTGAACGAGCAGACTAATCCAGACTCTGGATACGGAACCGATACCCTCGTTGAGCCAAAGCTCTTTGAGCCCGGTGATCACGAGAGATTCTCGCATTACGTAAAGAAAGAAAAGATTGTCGAGTCGGCAGTTATGGGGACTCCAGTAGTTGCCTTATGCGGCAAGGTTTGGGTTCCTGGAAGAGATCCACAAAGCTTTCCGATTTGCCCAAAGTGCAAAGAGATTCACGCCAAACTAAAACCTGGCGATGAAGGAAAAGACTAAACAAACAAAGTTTGGATAGCAGGCTCACCTTTGGTCAGCCTCAACGCACTTGATGGAAGATCTGCTTTAGATTTCGCGTGGTGCTTTCTGGCAAGCTCAACTCCTTCCGATCCCTGGAATGCACTATTTGCCACTCCGTTAGAAACAAGCTGAACCAACAAATCTCTATCACCTTGCTGGGGCTTGGGGACCGACCCAGAACCAATAACTTCGGTAACTGCAAGGCCATCTTCTGAGTGACGCCTAAAGGCGAACTTCTTGCCGCCAATGTTTGATTTCTTCGCGGACTGCTTAGACACAGTGTGCCAATCACCAGATTCGTTTTGATAGGCAACCATTTTGTATACAAAGCCTGCTGCAGCAACACCAGAGCCAGTAACAACTGAAGTGCCAACGCCGTAGCTATCAACTGGAGCAGAGGCCAAAGACGCAATTGCAAATTCGTTCAAATCATTGGTGACAGTTATCTTGGTGGCAGTTGCTCCTAGCTCGTCAAGTAAAACTCTGGCCTTAGCTACCTCAATAGGTAAATCGCCTGAGTCAATACGAACACCGCCAAGAGTAGGACCTGCGACACTGATGGCGTTTTTGATACCTGACTCAATGTTGTAAGTGTCAACCAGAAAAGTGGTGTCGGTTCCGAAGGCTTCAAGCTGAGCCTCGAAGGCTTGTCTTTCGCTATCGTGCAACAGAGTGAAGGCATGAGAGGCAGTTCCCATAGTTGGGATACCAAAGCTTCTTCCGGCCTCTAGGTTAGATGTTGCACTAAAACCCGCAATGTATGCGGCTCTAGCTGCTGCAACCGCAGAGCTCTCTCCGGTTCGCCTAGATCCCATCTCAGACACTGGTCTTGATTGAGCCGCGGTCACCATTCGAGAAGCAGCACTGGCAACAGCTGAGTCGTAATTGAGAACTGAAAGGATTAGTGTTTCTAGAACCACCGCTTCGGCGAAGGTTCCCTCAACTGCAAGAACGGGGGAGTAAGGGAAGTAGATCTCACCCTCGGCATAGCCCCAAATGTTTCCTGAAAACTTATAGTTGCCAAGCCAAGTGGCAGTGGCATCATCAATAACCTTGTTGGCCAATAGCCAATCGATTTCTGAGCTTCCAAAGCGAAAGTCTTGAATTAGATCTAGCAGTCTTCCGCTACCTGCAAAGACACCGAAACGTCTTCCACCAGCAAGGCTTCTGGCGAACACTTCAAAGATTCCGCGGCGATTTGCCTTGCCAGAGCGAAGAGCCGCCTGGAGCATAGTGAGCTCGTAGCGGTCGGTTAGTAATGCACTAGAGGTAAGCACATGCTTAAGCCTAGCCCTGATAGGAATTGCCCCAAGTTATAGACTGAACACCGTGACTAGCAGCCTGCAAAATGCCCCTATTGGAGTTTTTGACTCCGGCTTAGGTGGGCTGACCGTTGCCAGAGCTATCATCGATCAGCTGCCAAACGAATCAATTATTTACGTTGGCGATACCGCCAATGCACCATATGGGCCAAGACCGCTGTCTGAGGTGCGGGAACTAGCTCTTGCCGTTATGGACAAACTGGTAGATGAAGGCGTCAAGGTTTTGGTTATCGCATGTAACTCGGCTTCAGCTGCAGTGCTTAGAGATGCCAGAGAGCGATACACCGAAGGAAAGTCAATTCCCGTGGTTGAAGTTATTCAACCAGCGGTGAGAAGAGCCGTTGCGTTGACATCCAATGGAAAAGTTGGAGTCATTGGAACTACAGCGACGATAAATTCCAAAGCCTACGACGATGCATTTGCTGCTGCCGTTGACATTGATTTGCAGAGCGCCGCTTGCCCTAGCTTTGTTGAATATGTCGAATCGGGTGTCACTTCCGGCCCAGAGATCATTGAGGCGGCTAGGCAATACTTGATGCCGCTGAAAGAAAGCGGCATAGATACCCTGGTGCTGGGTTGCACACACTACCCGCTACTTACCGGAGCGCTTTCTTTTGTTATGGGGGATCAGGTGACGCTAGTGTCTTCTGCAGAAGAAACCGCCAAGGATGTTTACAAGGTGCTAATGGAAAACGACTTACTACGCACCGACAAAACTCCCCCCTCGCTTTCATTCCGAGCAACCGGTGATGTTCAAGCATTTGAAAAGCTAGCAAAAAGATTCCTTGGACCTGAAGTGTCCAAGGTTCAGAAACTCTAAACAAGATAGGAACACCAAGTGAAACGCATTGATGGTCGCGCTCCAGATGAACTGAGAAAAGTTTCTGTTGAGCGAGGTTGGTCTTCACATGCCGAAGGATCTGCCCTGATTAGCTTTGGTGAAACCAGGGTCTTGTGCACCGCTTCGTTTACGCCTGGGGTTCCAAGGTGGAAAGTTGGCAAGGGTGAGGGTTGGGTTACCGCCGAGTATTCCATGCTGCCAAGAGCTACTCATGACCGATCTGATCGCGAATCGGTAAAGGGAAAAATGGGTGGACGCACTCACGAAATCTCGAGACTTATTGGTCGCGCGCTAAGAAGTGTTGTGAACTTTTCCGACCTAGGAGAGAACACCATCGTTATCGATTGCGATGTCTTGCAAGCTGATGGTGGAACTAGAACCGCTGCAATAACGGGCGCTTACATAGCGCTAGTAGACGCAATCGAGTGGGGTAAGGAGAAAAGCTTTATCTCTTCAAAAAAGCAGCCCATTTCAGACAGCATCGCTGCCATCTCAGTTGGAATAGTTGACGCAGCTCCATTTCTTGACCTTGCATACACAGAGGATGTTAGAGCGGAAACCGACATGAACGTTGTGGTTACCGGCTCAGGTAAGTTCGTTGAAGTTCAAGGTACGGCAGAAAAAACTCCATTTGATCGCGCTGAATTAGATGCACTGCTTGATCTTGCCCTCAAGGGAACTAAAGAGTTGACCTTGATGCAGCAAGAAGTTCTTCGAACAGCTAGGTCCTAAACGTGAAGCTGGTTCTTGCCACTCACAATTCACACAAGGTAATTGAGGTAGCGGCAATTTTGGAGCCTCTGGTGCCAGGGCTTGAGCTGTTGGGTTACGACGGACCAGAGCCAGTTGAAGACGGCAGTTCTTTTCTAGAAAACTCTCT
>JBIIXH010000094.1:0-3977 GCA_044338475.1 Rhodoluna sp. | reverse complement strand
GATTTTGGACACATCTCCACCGGTGGTGGAGCTAGTCTTGAGTATTTGGAAGGAAAAACCCTTCCTGGACTGGAGGTTCTTTCATGAGCGATCGTAAACCGCTGATTGCTGGTAACTGGAAGATGAATCTAGATCATCAGCAAGCAATTGCCCTGGTGCAAAAGGTAGCCTGGACTCTAAAAGATGTTGACCACGACTACGAAAAGGTTGAGGTTGCTGTTTTTCCTCCGTTTACAGATCTTCGTACCGTGCAAACACTAATTGATGCTGACAAGCTCCAGCTCAAACTTGGTGCGCAAGATGTCTCAAAGCACGAGTCTGGAGCTTTCACGGGCGAAGTGGCAGCTGATTTTTTGAAGAAACTCAATGTTGAGTATGTTCTTGTTGGGCACTCGGAGCGACGACAGCACCACAACGAAGACGACGAGCTTATTCGCGACAAGGTTGCTGCCTGCTTCAAGAGCAAGCTAGTTCCAGTCATTTGTGTTGGTGAAACACTTGAGGAACTTGAGTCCGAAGGCGCAGCGGCAGTTCCTGTGCGGCAGCTTTCCAAGGCCCTAGAGGGTCATAAGGACATTGGTGACTTCGTCGTAGCCTATGAACCGGTTTGGGCAATTGGAACCGGAAAGGTTGCCACCAGCGAACAAGCTGCAGAGGTAGCCAAAAAGCTTCGGGAAACCATATCTGCCTTGATTTCACAGGATGTTGCGGATCGCACTCGTATTCTCTATGGTGGCTCAGTTAAGAGCGCTAATGTGGCTGGATTCCTTGCCTCGCCCGAAGTTGACGGGGTTTTGGTGGGTGGAGCAAGCCTTGTGGTGGATGAGTTCACTGGGATTTGCCGGTTCCAGAAGCATGTCAGCTTATAATCGTCTAGTACCGAAATAGAACAGGTAAATCAATGGCCGCCATACAAATTGCACTCCAGGTGCTGCTTGCTATCACAAGCTTGCTACTAATCCTTATGATCTTGCTTCACAAAGGTAGAGGCGGAGGCCTTTCTGACATGTTCGGCGGAGGCGTTACGACAAACGTTTCCTCATCTGGAGTCGCCGAGCGAAACCTGAACAGAATCACAATCATCCTGGGCCTTGTTTGGGTTGGTTCAGTTATAGCACTTGGTCTATTTACCAGGTTTGGCTTTTAGGGGACACTTTGGGTAGCGGCGGATCAGCAATCAGGGGCTCACGCGTTGGCGCGGGTCCAATGGGGGAACAATACCGAGGCTTTAAGTCAGAGCGCGTTGAACGCTTTTACTACTGCATAAATGGACACACCCAGAATCCTCAGTTTGCAGCTCATGTAGATCCCTCCGAGATACCGGACATGATTGACTGTCCAAACTGTGGTTTGCCAGCGGGACAGGATAAGAAGAACCCACCCCAGATCCTTAAGCATGAGCCATATAAAACTCACCTCGCCTACGTCAAAGAGCGTCGCACTTCCGATGAGGCAAAGGCCTTGCTAGACGAAGCTCTATCTTCAATCAAAGAACGTAGGGCGAAACTAGCTGAAGCTGCTAAGAAGCAGCTCAAGGAGGAGGCGGCTCGCACCGCTGCAGCAAAGGTCAAGGCCGCCAAACTAGCAGCTGAGAAAGCAAAGGCTGCCAAAGCGGTTAAGCCAGTCGCTCCCTCTAAACCTGCCAAGACTGCAAAGCCGACCAAGCCTGTCTCGAAGACAGCAGCAAAGCCATTGAGCAAGAAACTAGTCGCAAAGAAAGCTCCAGCGAAGCTTGTCAAGAAAACAGCAAAATCCGCTCCTAAAACCAAGCCTGCCTCAAAGAAGGTTGTTGCTAAGAAAACTGCTCCGAAGACTAAGAAAAAGTAGTCTCCGAAACCGCCAGAGCGGCAGTCAAAGAGATTAAATTTCTCTCAAGATTTTGCTGAGCAGATCTAAGCTCCTGGTTACATCCTTTATGCGAAGTGTTAACACTGGTCTTCTAGAATTTGACAGTACATTGGCGTCCCCGGCCGCTTGCGAGTCCATAAGCTCCTGAAATCCAAAGTCTCTACCTGGCACCATCAGGTCATTTACTTCCTCACCAATAATCTGCAAAAACAACCCTTGCGCGGGGCCACCTTTGTGATATTGGCCTGTCGAATGCAAGAATCTAGGCCCCCAACCAAAGGTTGTTGGTCTCGATGTTGCTATCGCAATAAGATCACGCAGATCCTCGAAGTTCTGGTCACGCTCTCTATCCAAGTATGCGTGGATAGCGAAGTAACTATCTTGATCAGCAGCAGCAAAAAATGCCTCAATGGCGGATTTCAATGTCAGAGTATTTCCTGGATCAAAACCTTTAGCCGATACCATGATGGCGGATTCCTCGAACAGCCAACCTTCTTGTTCGCTCTTTTCTTCTAGGAATGCCCGAGAAGCGATTTTTGCTGACTCAACGTCAGGCTGGTCAAAGGGATTTACACCAAGTAGCTTGGCCGCCACTGCAGTTGCAACCTCCCATAGCAATAGTTGCCCGCCAAGAGAGCCAGAGACCGAGACCTCATATGGACTCTCAGAAGCGTTCTCAACCAAACCGATGGAGAGTAGATCCGGATGTGAATTCTCGAGCTCGGGGGAGTTTTCGTTGAGAACAACAGGAAGGACCCCTTTACCTACCTTTCCCGTCGACTCTGCGATCAGCTGTTCCAGCCAGAAACCGAACCCAGCCATTTCTGGAACCACGGTAAAAATTCCAATTTTGTCCTTGAGACCAGAAGATGAGGCGGTTCTTGCAACCGCAGACGCTAGAACTAGGGCTGGGTTGCTAGCACTGTCCACGCTTAGGGTTTCTGCTGCTTCAATAGCGTCCGTCAGAATCGGTTTCATTTCCACTCCAGCCAGAGCAGAGGGTACGACGCCAAAGGCCGTCAATGCTGAGAACCGGCCACCCACGTTTGGATTAGCAAGAAAAACTCGGTAGCCATCAATAACTGCTTGTTTATGCATTGGGGAGTTTGGGTCTGTGACAATAATGATTCGTTCAGTTCTATCAATCCCAGCACTATCAAAGGCTTGTTCAAAGATTCGCTTCTGTGAGTCAGTTTCAACCGTTGATCCGGACTTTGAAGACACCACCACAATTGTGCTCTCAATACTTTTCGTAACCGCCGAGGAAACCTGTGAGGGATACGTTGAATCCAAGACGACAAGATCGACACCAGCGCTTGCAGCTATTACCTCAGGTGCAAGCGAAGATCCACCCATTCCGCACAGAACAATTCTGGTTAATCCTTTGCCTTGGTGCTCATGTCTAAGTGCAACAAGCTCGGGAAGCAGAGCTAGTGCTTCAGAAGCGGCGTCTACCCAACCCAACCTGATCGAAGCTTCAGACTCCGCCTCAGGACCCCAAATTGTAGGGTCCTTGGAGAAAATGCGACTAGCAATCTTCGCTGAAACGAGATCTGGAACTACTTTTGCAACAGCATCGGAAGCTGCGCCCCTTGTTGATACCTTTAAATTCATTACCTTGCCTGCAACGCCTTCGAAACCGTTTCCAGGAGGTCATCCCAAGACGCAATGAACTTGTCAACTCCCTCAATCTCTAAAAGTGAGACAACGTCCTCGTACGAGATGCCCAGGGATTCCACGCGGGCAAGCACAGACCTGGATTCTTCGTAAGTTTGAGTTATGGTATCGGCAAACACAGTGCCGTGATCAAACACAGCCTCCATCGTTGCCTCGGGCATCGTGTTAACTAGCGCTGGCGCCACTAGTTCAGTTACATACAAGGTGTCAGGCAAAGAGGTGTCCTTGACACCAGTTGAGGCCATTAACGGGCGCTGCTTGTTTGCTCCAAGTTTCTCAAGCTCGAGCCAGTTATCTTTTTCAAACTCTCGCTCAAAAAGCTCGTAGGCGAGCCTCGCGTTTGCTAAGGCAGACTTTGACTTCAGGGCTAAAGCATCATTTGATCCGATCGCCTCAAGTCTTTTATTGATCTCGGTATCCACCCGAGAAACAAAGAACGACGCCACTGAATG
>JBIIXH010000009.1:0-14230 GCA_044338475.1 Rhodoluna sp. | reverse complement strand
CCCTCGAGAACGCTTAGCTTGCCATCCATTGACAGACTCAGAGCCTGGAGCGATGCGGTCAGGGAATGTTGCCTGATACCGCTTAGCTTCGCGAAGGAACTCTTTTGATACACATAGCTTGCAACTACTGACTTGTCACCATCAGCCATCGCTGCGAGAGCGCAAGACGTGAGCGCTTGGTTATCTTGCAGCCTGAGATCTCTTCGGAACCAGAAGATCCTGCTCATTAGATTGAGACAGTTCTCTGAAACTTCGACCTAAGGGCCAGAAGCTGGAAGGTCAGCAGTGAAATGATCAATGAAGCGCCAAGCATGTGTACTCCTGCGAGAAGAGCGGGCACTCCCATGTTTGCTTGCACAATTCCAAGCAAACCTTGAAGTATTGAGGCAATCAGCAGTATGCCAAGTGACTTGACTGCAGGATTCTTCAACTTACGGGACTGAACGCTTCTCCAAACTAGAACTAACGCGAGTAGAACCATCCCGGTCATCAAGTATGCAGGCCATGAGTGATAGTGCTGCCAGGTCTCTAGGTCGAGCCCGTTTCGGGGGGTGTTTGCGTCGCCGGCGTGCGGGCCAGCGCCCGTTACAACAACGCCAACAATTACTGTCACCCAGCCAACAATAAAGATGGGCCAAGCCATTAACACCGCTTGATAGCTGATTGGTTCGTGCTTTGGGGAGTAGACCCTCCAGACCAAAACAGAAGCAATGCTAATCAAGACTCCTGAAACAAGGAAATGAGCTCCAACGACCCACGAGTTGAGCCCGGTCAGAACAGTGACGCCACCTAACAGCGCCTGCGCGATGATTCCTAACACGAGAAGTACAGCAGGCCAATTCAATCCAAAGCGAAGTGATTTTGAGGTTCTTCGTATCACCACGAAAGTAAGGGCCGCGATGATAACCAGAACAAAGGTTAGAAGTCTGTTGCCAAACTCGATCAGGCCGTGAATGCCCATCTCTGGAACTGAAACAAACGACTCATCCGTGCACTTTGGCCAGGTTGGGCAGCCTAAACCGGAACCGGTGAGCCTCACTAAGCCGCCGGTCACCACAATCAGGATTTGACTGGCAAGCGATGCCCAAGCGTAGGCCTTTAGCCTAGCTGGAGCAAAAATCGTTCTAAATGGCTGAATCAACTGCTGTTTTCCTGTCCGCTGATACAAAACTGGTCAATGTTGGTAAACTTGGACTAATTCCAGTTTCGCACAAAGTTTTGTGCGGGAATGCCTTATCAAAGGCGTGGGTTAGACCTAGAGATAACCAATAAGGAGAACAATGTCAGACATCATCATTGACCGCCCCGAGCTAGATAGCCTCGGCAACTACGAATACGGCTGGTCTGATGGTAACGACGCTGGGGCCTTCGCTAAGCGCGGCATCAGCGAAGAAGTAGTCAAAGACATCTCTGGACTGAAAAACGAACCTGAGTGGATGCTAGAGATGCGTCTCAAGGGCTACCAGTACTTCTTGAAGAAGCCAATGCCGGCTTGGGGTTCAGATCTTTCAGGAATTGATTTTGACAACATTAAGTACTTCGTTAGATCCACAGAGAAGCAAGCGCAGAGCTGGGAAGATCTTCCAGACGAGATTAAGTCAACCTACGAAAAGTTGGGTATTCCAGAAGCAGAGCGTCAGAGGCTCGTTGCAGGTGTTGCAGCACAGTACGAATCTGAGGTTGTGTACCACCAAATCAACGATGAGCTTGAAAAGCAAGGTGTGTTGTTCCTAGATACCGACACCGCTCTTCGTGAGCACTCAGAGATTTTCAAAGAATACTTCGGAACAGTGATCCCTGCCGGAGACAACAAATTTGCAGCACTAAACACCTCGGTTTGGTCGGGTGGATCTTTTGTTTACGTTCCAAAGGGAGTCCACGTTGAGATTCCATTGCAGGCATACTTCCGCATCAACACTGAAAACATGGGTCAGTTCGAAAGAACCCTGATTATTGCCGATGAGGATTCATACGTGCACTACATCGAAGGTTGCACCGCACCGATATACAAGTCAGACTCTCTGCACTCTGCCGTAGTTGAGATCATCGTCAAAAAAGGTGCCCGTGTTCGTTACACAACGATTCAGAACTGGTCTAACAACGTTTACAATCTGGTAACCAAGCGGGCAATCGCTCACGAGGGTGCCACTATGGAATGGATTGATGGCAACATCGGATCCAAGGTGACCATGAAGTATCCCTCAGTAATTCTTGCTGGGGAGTACGCTAGGGGAGAGACGTTATCTGTAGCTTTCGCGGGCGAAGGCCAGCACCAAGACGCAGGTGCCAAGATGATTCATCTTGCACCACACACCTCGTCTTCAATTGTGTCAAAATCAATTGCTCGTGGCGGTGGAAGAACTTCCTACCGCGGAGAGATCCGTGTTAACCCAGGAGCACATCACAGCGCCAACACCGTTCGCTGCGATGCACTTCTAGTCGACACAATTTCTAGAAGCGACACTTACCCAACAGTGGATGTTCGCGAGGACGATGTATCAATGGGACACGAAGCTACAGTTTCGCGAGTTAGCGAAGAGCAGCTTTTCTACCTGCAGTCGCGTGGCATGGCAGAGGATGAAGCAATGGCGATGATTGTTCGCGGTTTCATCGAGCCAATCGCAAAAGAACTCCCAATGGAGTACGCACTAGAGCTCAACAAGCTAATCGAGATGCAAATGGAAGGGGCTGTCGGGTAGTGGCAGGCGCTTCAGAGACAGTTCAGCATGGACTGTCAGAGCATTCTCATGGCTTTGGGGTTCCCATTCAAACCCGTTCCGAGAGGGTTAAATCAACGAAGCTAGCTGACTTCGCCGAGATTTCAACGCGCGAAGAGCAGTGGCGATACATCGGCTCAGATGAGCTGGGTGGTTTAGATAAGCCAGGCCTTGATGAATTCTCAGGCGACATAACTGCAACCACAGCAGAAGGTGTAGAAACTTCTTGGATTGAATCGGATAACGCACTCTTTGGAGCAGCTGGCACACCTGAAGATCGTGTTTCAGCTGCGGGTTGGGAAGCTGCCAAGGCTGCGTACTTGATTTCTATTCCTGCAAACCAAACCCCATCCGAGCCTTCCAGAATCGAAATCAAGTCCCTTGTTGCTGATCCAGCTGCGCTACATGTTGTCGTTCATGCGGGTAAGGCTTCAAGTTCGACCGTAGTCATCGAGCACCATGGCGACGCGGTTTTATCGGAGAACATCGAGGTAATTGTCGATGACGAGGCATCATTAACTTTGGTCTCTATTCAAGAGTGGAACTCGAAGTCAATTCACTCATCAGCGCAATTTGCAAAGCTCGGTAGGAACTCGAAGTTCAAGCACATCGTTGTTTCCCTTGGAGGTTCCGTAGTTCGGGTAACTCCCTCGGCTTACTTTGATGCGCCTGGTGGAGATGTTGAACTTTATGGACTCTACTTTGCTGACGCTGGTCAATACCTAGAGAATCGTATTTTTGTAGATCACTCGCAACCAAACTGTAAGTCGCGCGTAACCTACAAAGGTGCACTGCAGGGTCAAAAAGCCCACACGGTTTGGGTGGGCGACGTTCTAATTCGCGCTGCAGCCGAAGGAACAGACACCTATGAGCTAAACCGAAACTTGCTTCTAACCGATGGTGCTCGGGCTGACTCGGTTCCGAACCTCGAGATTGAAACAGGTCAGATCCAAGGTGCTGGGCACGCCAGCGCGAGCGGAAGATTCGATGACGAACAGCTTTTCTACTTACAAGCTCGTGGGATTGACGAACTTGAGGCAAGGCGACTAGTTGTACGTGGCTTCTTGATGGAGATTGTTCAACAAATTGGAATTGCAGATCTGGAAGACCGGCTTGCAACGGCAATCGAAGATGAACTCGAGGGGGCTTCAAAGTAATGGCGATCAGAATTTGTAACGTAGAGGACATAAAGCCCGGCAAGGCTCTTCGAGTAAAGATCGGCGACGAGGCAATTGCCCTTGTTCATACTAAGGACGGCAAGTTCAAAGCATTAGGCGATAAATGCTCCCACGGTGAGATTTCTCTCAGTGAAGGATTCGTTGACAACGAAACAATCGAGTGTTGGGCACACGGAGCAAAGTTTTCACTGGATACGGGGATGCCGCTTTCTCTTCCGGCATATGAGCCAGTTGCAACTTATGAAGTATTAGTTGAAAACGGCGAAGTTTTTATTGAAATCGACAAGGATAGTGAGTAGAAAATGGCAAAGCTAGAAATCAAGAATCTACATGTATCGGTTGACACCGACCAGGGAACCAAAGAGATTCTTCGGGGTGTCGATCTAACAATCAATAGTGGTGAAACTCACGCAGTCATGGGCCCAAATGGTTCTGGCAAGTCAACACTGGCTTACTCGATTGCTGGACACCCAAAGTACTTGGTTACCCAAGGAGAGATTCTGCTTGACGGTGAGAACGTGCTTGAAATGTCAGTGGACGAAAGAGCGCGTGCTGGCATCTTTCTTGCCATGCAGTACCCGGTTGAGATTCCCGGGGTCAGCGTCTCGAATTTCCTAAGAACTGCTAAGACGGCAGTGGACGGCAAAGCACCAGCGCTTCGCACCTGGATACAGGACGTTCGCGAGGCAATGGAAAACCTGAAGATGGACTCAGCCTTCACAGAGCGAAACGTCAACGAGGGATTCTCCGGAGGAGAGAAAAAACGCCACGAGATTTTGCAGATGGAGCTCCTAAAACCAAAGTTCGCAGTTTTGGATGAGACTGATTCAGGCCTGGACGTTGACGCTCTTCGTGTTGTTGCTGAGGGGGTAAATCGCATCAAGGATTCCAACGACATCGGAGTTCTTTTGATTACTCACTACACACGAATTCTTAAGTACATAAAGCCTGACTTTGTCCACGTTTTTGTTTCAGGTCAGATTGCAGAACAAGGTGGCGCCGAGCTCGCCGAAAGACTTGAAGCCGAAGGCTACGACAGGTACGTGAAGGCCTAGTATGCCAAGAGAACTTGATGCAATTCTTTACGACAAGGTTGAAGAAGCCCTTAAAGAAGTGATTGATCCAGAGATTGGCGTCAACATTGTTGATCTAGGTTTGATTTACGGCCTTGAGATGGCAGACGAGGACGACTCACTTCTTATCAACATGACACTAACGTCCGCGGGTTGCCCGCTAACTGATGTTCTTGAAGAGCAAACTGCCGAAGCGCTAGATGGAGTTGTTGAGGCTTTCAGGATCAATTGGATATGGATGCCACCATGGGGTCCAGAAAAGATTACTGACGACGGCCGTGAACAAATGCGAGCCATCGGCTTTTCAATCTAGGATTTCTTACCCAACAACTTCCAAGCAAGAGGAAGCAGAGCCGCGGCTAGCACCATCTTGAGAACATCGCCAACAATAAACGGTACAAGACCTGCGGTCGCGACTGAGCCAATATCGTTTGCTGCACCGAGGTTTCCCAGCACAAGCGCGAGCCAAGGTAAGCCAAATAGGTAGATCACGGCGTTAGCGATGGCAAAGCTTCCAATTACTCCGGCAACGCTTCTATGCCAGCCTCTTTCGGAAAGCCAGCCAAGAACTGCAGCTGCTGCGACAAAGCCGATCAGGTACCCGAAGGTTGGTCCGAAGCTAAGGCTTGTTGCGGCAGAAAACACTGGTAACCCAGCGGCGCCCATCGAAAAGTAAGCCAGGAGAGAAACTGCTCCTCTGGTTGCACCCAGAACGGAACCCACGAGCAGCACCGCGAATGTCTGGGCTGTAATTGGAACAGGCCACATGGGGATGACAAGCTGTGCGGCGTATGCGGTCAGAACCGCTCCAGATAAAATCAGCGCCACGTCGTTTAGCAGGGTGCGCGGAAGAACGACGTCGATGAGAGCCTTTCGGCTGGTAGCTTGCATTGTCATATGGGTCTCGATTCTGCGCTTGGTCTGTAGTGACGATTGTAGACTAATGCTTTTGTGGCTATACGAGAGGTTTATTGATTGCTTAGCGTCAAAGACCTAGAAATCACCATTGGTGCGAGAACGCTGATGAGCGAGGTCAGCTTTCGCGTCGCCGCTGGGGACAAGATCGGGCTTGTTGGCCGAAACGGAGCCGGCAAAACCACCCTCACAAAGATTCTGGCCGGTGATGGTCAGCCCAGTGGCGGCCACATTGAGCGTCAGGGTGAAATTGGTTACCTGCCACAAGATCCTCGCTCGGGAGACCCAGAAGAAACGGCTAGAGATCGAATTCTTAACGCTCGGGGGCTGGGAACACTTCTAAGGCAAATGACTGATGCAACCGATGTCATGGCCGCCTCAACGGGTTCTGACTCCGAGAAGGCGATGAACAAATACACCAAGGCAGAGGAGCGCTTCCAGGCCGCAGGTGGCTATGCGGCCGAAGCAGCGGCTGCTGCTATCGCAAGCAACCTTGGCATTGAAGAGAGAATTCTTTCACAAGCACTCAAGACTCTTTCAGGTGGGCAACGTCGACGTATTGAACTGGCTCGAATACTTTTCTCGGACGCACAGACCATGCTCTTGGACGAGCCAACCAACCACCTCGATGCAGATTCGGTCGTTTGGCTTCGGGACTTTCTAAAGGCTTACCAAGGCGGACTAATAGTCATAAGCCACGATGTGGACCTGGTTGAAACAACAGTGAATCGAGTTTTCTATTTGGATGCGAATCGGCAGAAGATCGATATCTACAACATGGGTTGGAGAGCGTATCAAAAGCAGCGCGAGGCGGACGAAGAGCGTCGTAAACGCGAAAGGGCCAACGCAGAAAAGAAGGCGGCTTCTCTTAGTTTGCAGGCTGCAAAGTTCGGAGCAAAAGCCACCAAGGCCGTTGCTGCTCAACAAATGCAAAGGAGAGCACAAAGACTACTTAGCGAGCTTGTGGATGTTGGTCAGGTAGACAAAGTAGCTAAGATTCGATTCCCGGATCCAGCACCTTGCGGCAAAACACCGCTAATGGCACATGGGCTTTCCAAAAGCTATGGCTCGTTGGAAATATTCGCTGCTGTTGATCTGGCAATTGATAGGGGGTCCAAGGTTGTAATCATTGGGCTCAACGGTGCAGGTAAGACAACCCTGCTGCGCATTCTCGCGGGTGTTGACAAGGCGGATACTGGAGTAATAGAAGCAGGGCATGGACTCAAGATTGGTTACTACGCTCAAGAGCACGAAACCCTTGATGTCAGCAGGTCTGTTCTTGAGAACATGCAATCGGCAGCTCCCCACCTTGGCGATGTGGAGGCGCGGAAAGTTCTTGGATCATTTCTGTTCGCAGGAGACGATGTAGCTAAGAAAGCCGGCGTTCTAAGTGGTGGTGAGAAGACAAGGCTGGCATTAGCGTCTCTAGTTGTGTCCTCGGCTAATGTGCTCCTACTTGATGAACCTACCAACAACCTAGATCCAGCAAGCCGTAAGGAGATTCTTAACGCTCTCGCCAGTTTTACCGGAGCTGTTGTCTTGGTTTCCCACGACGAAGGTGCTGTGGTAGCGCTGAACCCTGAGCGGGTGTTGATCATGCCCGATGGAACTGAGGACCACTGGTCGGACCAGTACGCTGACTTGATTTCACTTAGCTAGCTAGTGCGGTCGAGAATCTCATCTTCAACGCTTGAGTCCTGATTTGCTTTGCGTCTTGCAGAACTCGGGATGTAGTTTGGGTCGGTTTCCATTCTCCGATACTCCAGTTCTTGACGGATCGCCCAGAATAAAGCAAAGAATCCCATTAGTGCGAAGATTATCCACTGCACCGCATAGCTGAGATGATTCCCTTCATCCATAACAGGTCGGCTAAGTGGCTGAGGATATCCGCTTTCCGAAGGAGTCTCGGATACTAACCGAAGATAGAAATTTGTCTCAATGCCAAAACCGATTAAAGACTCAATTTCAGGGAGATTTATGCTGGTGATTTGACCAGTGGGCGAGTCTCGGTTCGGGATGGCTTCGCCGAGTCGCACTCTTGCAATAATGCTTTTCTCACTTCCGCTTGGAGCAAACATGCTGGATGGGTTGAGGTCGGAATCGGCGGATATCCAGCCGCGTTCAACGATGACGCTCTCACCGCTTGGCAGTTTGAATGGTATTAGTTGAATAAATCCAGGCTGGCCTGCAACTGCTCGGTTTCGAACGAGGAGAGCGTCCTCAGCCAGATAGCTCCCGCTTAGTTCCACTTGGCGCCATTCAAGTGGCACTACCTCAGATTCGTTAAGGCCCAAAACCCCTTCCGCGGAAATTGGAGCTTGATCATAGTTCGCGGCAACGCGTTGAATCTTTGCTACTGCCTCGGCTCGTCTCTCGATCTGCCAGCTGGCTAGAGCAACACACGCTACGGCAAATGTTGTCGCCACAACAAACCAGCCGGTCCACCTTATCCAGGGCTTCACCACTGGCTTCACGAGAATCCCTTTTCCTCAAGTAGAAACGATCGATCGGTCAAAAAGCTTCGCAAGTAATCCAGATGTTCTTGGCAAGAAAGCCAAGTTTTCGTTTTTCCATCTCTATGGATACCGGGGTTAGCCCAGACAAGTGATGTGGTTGCACTAGCGGTGCAACCAGCTCGGGAGCACTTTGAAACTATCGGGTCGAGATTGAAAATCGACATCTAGCCCTACTTTTGTGAGCCAAAGTTCGTTGTGGCATCAACAGGTTTAATAACCTGAGTGACCCTTGAAATTTCTCCGGGCCTGGGGCCTTGAGCGTTGGCCAAAACAACGGCGAAGTAGGGGAGAAAAATAGCCCCAGCAAATGCCAACCACATTAGCCAGCCCTCCACAAAGATCGCAACAACTATGCAAACCACGCGAATTGTCATCGCAATTGTGTATTTCAGCATGCGCGACTTACGCTCTTCGTCAGGGGACTGGCTGACTGTTGTGATGCTTTGGGCTTTTGCCAAGACTTCTTCCAATTTGAGGGCTCTGTATAAGGGTAAGGCTAGAATTCAGATAGTCCAAACCTGCCACAGATTTCAGGATTCAGAAAGAGATAGTCGATGACCCAGCCTCGAGTTGTATTGATAACCGGCGGCAACCGAGGCATTGGATACGCCATAGCGCAGGAGTTCATCGAGCAAGGGCACAAAGTTGCTGTTACCGTTCGTTCTGGAACTGGACCCGAAGGATCGCTTTCCATAAAGGCAGACGTCACTGACGCGGCAAGCCTGGATGAGGCCATAGCAAAGGCAGAGCAGGATTTGGGTCCAATTGAGGTTCTGGTAGCAAATGCTGGGATCACGAAGGACACATTGCTGCTTCGAATGAGCGACGAAGACTTTGAAGAAGTAGTTAACGTGAATTTGAACGGCGTTTTTCGAGTAGTCAAAAGAGCCACAAAATCAATGATCAAGCAAAAATTTGGTCGCGTGATCCTAATTGGCAGTGTCGTTGGGTTACTGGGGTCACCAGGCCAGGTGAATTACTCTTCGACCAAGGCCGCCCTTGTTGGAATGGCCAGATCGATTACCAGGGAACTCGGTGGCCGGGGAATTACGGCAAATGTTGTGGCACCTGGCTTCATTGACACAGACATGACAGCCCAACTCGAAGAGGCTCAACAGAAGCAGTATCTTGATCGCATTCCAGCTGGAAGATTCGCTGCCCCCTCAGAGGTAGCAAAGGCAGTTTGCTGGTTGGCTAGCGACGAAGCCGCTTACATCTCCGGAGCCGTTATCCCGGTTGATGGCGGTTTAGGTATGGGCCACTAGATTTACTTGTTGGATACTGCCGTGCATGAAACTAGATCAAGGGAGAGCAAGCTATGGGAATTCTAGAAGGTAAGAAGATTCTGGTTACTGGAGTGCTCACAGAAGCCTCAATTGCATTTTCTGTCGCGAGGCTCGCACAAGAAGAGGGAGCGGAGGTCATTCTTTCCTCCTTCGGACGAATGCTGCCAATCACGACCAAGATAGCTGAGCGACTTCCAAAGCCTGCTCCCGTAATTGAACTCGATGCCACTAACGAAGCCGACCTCGAACAGCTATCAAGTCGAGTCAAAGAGCACTTTGATTCACTAGATGGAATAGTTCATGCCATTGCTTTTGCTCCTCAGAGTGCCCTTGGGGGAAACTTCCTAGAGACCCAATGGCAGGATGTGTCAACCGCAGTTGAGGTTTCTGCCTACTCTCTGAAGTCAATCACCATGGCCGCAAAGCCAGTTTTGAAGAACCCTTCGTCAATCGTTGGGCTAACTTTTGATGCGAGAGTTTCTTGGCCGGTGTACGACTGGATGGGCGTTGCCAAAGCTGCCTTCGAGGCAACTTCTCGCTACCTTGCGAGATATCTCGGGAAAGACGGAATCCGAATCAATCTGATTTCAGCTGGCCCACTGCGCACAACAGCCGCGAAAGGGATTCCGGGATTTGCAACAATGGAAGAGCTCTGGACTGATCGCGCACCTCTTGGCTGGGACCTTACAAGTACCGAAGCGGCAGCTAGGGGGGTGGTAGCTCTTCTTTCCGATTGGTTCCCAGCAACCACTGGAGAGATGATCCACGTCGACGGTGGATTGCACTCAACTGGAGCTTGAGCTTAGTTTTTCAACCAAAGGCATCAGTGAATTTCCCTCAATGATGAGGTCTGCATGTTCACGAAGAATCTCTTTTGGTCGAAACGCAACGGCGAGACCAGCAGCCTTGAGCATTTGAATGTCGTTTGCGCCATCGCCTACGGCAACTGTTTCAGAAATTTCAAATCCATGTTCCTCTGCCCAGCGAACTAGTGTCTTGGCCTTCATCTCTGCATCAACAATCTCACCGGAAACTTTGCCAGTTAGTAATCCGTCTAGGACTTCCAAATCGTTTGCCAAGTAGCAATCCAACCCAAGACGATCTGCGAGTGGAGAAAGGACTTGGGAGAAACCTCCACTTATTGCTCCGACCTTGCCTCCAGATAAGTGAACGACTTCAATCAACTCCTGAACTCCATCTGTGACCCGTATTTGGGACTGAAGCTCCATAAAAACTTGTGAATCCAATCCGGCCAAGAGCTCAACGCGCATTTCTAGGGCTTGGCGGAAATCAATCGCTCCAGCCATGGCTTGATCAGTCAGACGCTTTACTTCCTCCAAAAGACCAACTTTGTCAGCTAAGAGCTCAATAACTTCTTGCTCAATCATGGTGGAGTCAACATCCAGCACAACAAGTCGTTTCATCGCAAATTTTCCTGACTTTGCGGGTAATGCTCAGGTTCCATAACTCGATGTTAGAGCAGTCCAAAGGCTAGAGCCCGCATAGATTATGATTTGGGTTATGAGTCGGGTTTTGGATTTCAATAACATCACTATTTCGCGTGATGGTAACTCAATACTTACCAACCTCGACTGGCAAGTTGAGTCCAATCAGCGTTGGGTGATTATCGGACCAAACGGTGCTGGAAAAACCACATTGCTTCGAGTTGCGGCAGCCCAGATACAGCCCACCACAGGCACCGCAAAGATCCTGGGCGAAACTCTCGGTTCTATTGACGTCTTTGAGTTGAAAACTCGCATCGGTTTTGCATCAAACGCTCTTTCTCAACACATCCCAAATTCAGAGACCGTTTTGGATTCGGTAATGACAGCAAGCTACGGAATCACTGGCCGCTGGAATGAAATGTATGAAGACGTAGACAAGCGACGAGCCAATCGCGTTCTTTCAGAGTGGCAACTTGATGGCTATGGGGACAGGCCTTTTGGGACACTCAGCGATGGTGAGAAAAAGAGGGCACAGATCGCCAGGGCTGTTATGACAGATCCGGAACTGCTGCTTCTTGATGAACCGGTCGCTAGCTTGGACATGGCTGCCAGAGAGCACACCATCGCCGTTATCTCGAGCTACGCCCAGGCTCCGTCAGCCCCAGCGATTGTTATGGTTACTCACCACATTGAAGAAATCCCAAAGGGTTTCACACATGCCCTGATATTGAGTAGAGGGCAGGTATTTGCGTCAGGAGAGCTGTCTTCCACCATCACAACCGAGAAGGTGTCCGAGGCCTTCGGTTACCCTCTCCAAGTCACCAACGAAGAGGGCAGATTCCGCCTCAGGCCAGGAAAATGACAGCTAGTTATCCAGAATTTGCTCTGGTATAGTGGTTAGGTTGCAATAGCAACGGTAAATCCTTGGACCAAAGAAAGTTTTCTCATGAAGTCAGAAATTCACCCAAACTACCAGGCAGTCATCTTTCGCGACCTTGCCTCTGGTGAGAGCTTTCTTACTCGTTCAACGCTGACCAGCACCAAGACTTTGAAGTGGGAAGACGGTCAGGAATATCCAGTTTTCGATGTTGAAATTTCATCCGCATCGCACCCGTTCTACACAGGTAAGCAAAGAATCATGGACGCTGCTGGTCGAGTGGAGAAGTTCAACTCTCGCTACAAGAACTTCGGCTCATAAACCTATAGCTTTAGTGGCCAACCTCGTTGGACCGTGAAGTCTGGCGTCGCCTTTTTTCTAAAAATCTCATAAGAATCGTCTTGTGCCAGGCTCCAACCAACCTGGGCGTTGTGCAGCTCTAGGGCGTCAGTTGGCAATTTTTCTGGAAACTTTAGAGCAATAGCTTGAGCAACTCGCCCTGCTGCAATCGCGTCCGCGGTTGCGTTGTGTGCATCGGAAAGCCTCACTCCATAAATTGAGGCTGCAATCTGCAATGTTCTCTTCCCGTGCCGATACTGGTCCACAAACTTGTCCAAGACCAGTGGGTCAATGATTGGTTGCGGGTTTGAAAGCGGCTCTAAACCGTGACGAAGAGCCTCGTAATGCAAAATGGTGAAGTCATAGGGAGCGTTGTAAGCCACAACTGGAATACCCCTATCAAAGAAACCACGCAGTGTGTCGATAATCTCGGACACCACTTCAGAGCTGTTCCTACCCTCAGCTCTAGCCTTCTCTGTGGTCACACCGTGAACATTTGAAGCTGCTACTGGAATCTCGATTCCAGGATCTGCAAGCCATTCGATGTTTGAACCAACGACTTGTCCTTGCTCATCAATGGCCACTGCGCAAGCGGTCACGATACGGGCTTCACGAAGGTCAAGACCGGTGGTCTCCAAGTCAAAAACGGCGAGATTCTTCGCCCATGGAAGTCGGTCACCCAGATCAAAGCTCAACTGTTCATTCACATTAGAAGAATACGGGTGGAAGACGCAGGGAGCAGGGATTACTACAAACTGTTAATCGTGCCTGATTAGACTTATTGGATGCTCTCCGCTGATCTCACAACTAAAGCACGCGAAATTGGCATCAGGAAATCAACGATGTTGGATGGCATCGAGTGCGTGTATTACGAATACCCAGCCTCGGGAAATGCCAAAGAGACCATCGTTATGATCCATGGCTACAGAGGTAATCATTGCGGCCTTGAGGCAATCGCTGGGGGTCTGAGTAACTACCGAGTGATTATTCCTGACCTTCCAGGCTTTGGGGAGTCACAACAGTTTTCAACCAGACACGATCTGGAGTCCTATGGCAACTGGCTGAAGGGTTTTTTGGAAGAGCTCGGGCTTTCCGGGAATGCTTATCTCGTTGGCCACAGCTTCGGAACCTTAGTAGTTGGTACATACGCAACTAGAAACAGATGCAAAGGCATCGTTTTGATTAATCCAGTATCGGCACCGGCTTTATCGGGACCGAGAGGGTTTCTAACTCGGATAACATCATGGTTTTATCACCTGAGCACTTCACTGCCTGAGGGCATAGGCTCTTGGCTCTTGCGTAGCCCTGCAGCCGTGATGGTTATGAGCTCCGTGATGGCGAAAACTCCAGATAGAGAACTTAGAAGCTGGATTCACAAGCAGCACCTTGCGAACTTTAGCGACTTCGCTTCAGTTGCTGTGGCCAGCGAGGGCTACGATGCCTCTATCTCTAGCGATTTATCGATTTTGGCCCCGTCGATTCAGAGCCCGGTGCTTGTTATCGCAGCGACTTTAGATGACATTACTCACATCGACATCCAACGTAGGGTTGTGAGCAAGTATCCAAACGCGAATCTGGTTGAAATTCAAGGCGTTGGACATCTCGTTCACTACGAAGCTCCATCACAAGCTGCCAATCATATCTCGTCTTTCATTGAGAGCCAGAAATGACATTCTTCTTTGACTGCAGGTTCATCCGCGTCGACCACCACGATGGGATTTCTAGGTTCTCCAGCGAGTTATTTGCCGCGGTATCCAAGAAAACAAAAGTTACGGCACTGATCCGCGACATCGCACAGCTTGAAAAGCTTCCGAAATCAACCACCTATCTGAAAGTTAGTGACCCTAAGAATCCAATCGGGGAGCTATTGTTGCCGAGAGTTCT
>JBIIXH010000005.1:0-19582 GCA_044338475.1 Rhodoluna sp. | reverse complement strand
GAGGTCGGTGCTGTTATATGTGCCGCAGGATCGGGTCTAGCACCAGCTGACAAGAAGCTTTACGCGCTTCGTGATGTTACTGGAACCGTGGAAGCAATTCCGCTAATTGCTTCTTCAATCATGAGCAAGAAAATCGCCGAGGGCACTGGATCTCTAGTTTTGGACGTGAAGGTGGGCTCTGGTGCTTTCATGAAGGACTTTGCAAGAGCAAGGCAGTTGGCTGAAGTTCTGGTGCAGCTTGGTAAAGACGCAGGCGTGAACACCTCAGCACTACTGACTGATATGTCGACACCGCTTGGTCTAAAAGTGGGTAACGCATTAGAAGTTGAAGAGTCTGTTGATGTTCTAGCTGGCGGTGGACCGTCGGACGTAATTGAAATAACAGTTGCTCTAGCAACTGAAATGCTTAGTCTTGCGGGAGTAAAAGATGTTGATGTTGCGGCTGCTTTGAAAGATGGTCGCGCCATGGATAAGTGGCGAGCGATGATTAGCGCGCAGGGCGGAGACCCTGATGCCAAGCTTCCAGTTGCCAAAGAATCCCAAACCGTGGTTGCGGAATCAGATGGTGTGATTTCTGAACTGGATGCCCTTGCGGTCGGCCTTGCTTCCTGGAGACTTGGAGCAGGTAGAGCCAGAAAAGAGGACCCAGTGCAATTTGGAGCCGGTGTCACACTTCATGCTCAGCTAGGGGATTCGGTCAAAAAGGGTGCTCCGCTATACACCTTGCATACTGACGAACCAGCTCGATTCGCTCGTGCAGCCGAGTCCATCGCGAAAGCTTATAAAATTGAGGCTCAAGCTCAAGTGACGCGAAAGCTAATACTTGATCGCATTTCGAACTAAGTAGCTTTGACAAGGAAAAACCAAAAATGGCCACAAACATCAAGGCACTGCCTAAAATCTCACTTCACGATCATCTAGATGGCGGCCTTAGACCGCAGACCATGATTGATTTGGCAGATAAGGTCGGTCACAAACTTCCAACAACCGATGCTGCCGAGTTGAGAGAGTGGTTCTTTGAATCTGCTGATTCAGGATCGCTGGAGCGCTACCTAGAGACTTTCGATCACACCACTGCTGTGATGCAAACCGCAGAGGGTCTATCCCGAGTGGCTAAAGAATTTGTTCTAGATTTGCACGACGATGGAGTAATTTACGGCGAAGTTCGTTGGGCACCAGAGCAGCACCTTCGAAGCGGTCTGAGCCTGGATGAAACTGTTGAAGCGGTTCAGGACGGTCTTGAGCAGGGCATGTCTGAGGTAGAAGCGGCTGGTGGGTTCATCAGAACAGGGCAGCTAGTTACCGCCATGCGTCAAAACAACCGCGGCATGGAAATAGCTGAGCTAGCTGTTCGCCACCGTGACAACGGCGTTGTCGGTTTTGACATTGCGGGGCCAGAAAAAGGTTTCTTGCCGGTAAATCACAAGGCTGCCTTCGACTATCTTGCGCAGCAGTTGTTTCCTGTAACGGTGCACGCTGGTGAGGGTGATGGGGTTGAAAGCATCAGAGACGCAATTGTTTCAGGACGCGCGCTTCGCCTAGGTCACGGTGTTCGCTTGATCGAGGATGTCATGTTCTCTCGGGCTGAGGGTGACACCGATGTTGTCGTGCTTGGAGAAGTAGCCGAGTGGGTTCATGACCGTGGAATAGCGTTGGAGCTATCTCCTTCTTCTAACTTGCAAACCGGAGCAATTTCAATGCTTGGTGAGAACATGTCCGATCACCCGTTTGATATCTTGTATGAGCTTGGCTTCAAAGTCACTGTCAATACCGACAATCGTTTGATGTCTAGAACTACGTTAACTCGTGAGCTAGAGCTTCTAATGAGCACCTTCGGTTACACGCTTGCCGATCTAGAGCAGTTCCAGCTCAACGCTGCTGAGGCTTCGTTCCAAGCCCTTGATGAGCGCGAAGAGTTAATTGACATGATCAGCGAAGGCTTCGCAAAAGCTTAATGACTTTGCTCGCGAGTTCTTTTGGACCAGATTCGTTGGCAATTGTTGACACTCTGGCCGATCGAACAGATGCAATCAGGCTCTCTGGGCAGCTACTGGAACGAAGTGGGAGAGTAAGTCCCGACTACGTCTCGAGCATGATCGCTGCGGTTGAAAAGTTTGGACCTTACATAGTCATCGCCCCAGGAATCGCTCTAGCTCACGGCAAAGCAGAAGATGGAGTTATCCAAACCGGCCTATCCCTGTTGGTGATTCGAGAACCGATTGTCTTTGGACACGAACAAAATGACCCGGTTTCCCTCGTGGTTGGCCTTGCTGCCAAGGATCACGATTCACACATTGAGCTAATGGGCGAGCTGGCAGAGTTTCTAGGTGACCAGTCAAAGGTAAACAGCTTGTTACAAGCAGCGGATTTATCGCAGTTGCGTGCCCTACTTAGCTAACTGCTTGACACAATAGAGCTGTGAAGATAATTGCGGTCTGCGGAATGGGCATTGGCACATCTGTGCTTCTAAAGCTCAACGCCGAAAAGGTTCTAAGGATGCTGGATTTAGAAGCGGCCGTAGAAGCGGCGGATGTTGCAACAGTTAGAAAAGTGTCGTTCGATGCCCAAATAATTCTCACCACACCAGATTTAGTTGATCAGTTACAAGGCCTGCCGGCAGAGATAATTTCTATTGAGCGTGTGTTTGATCTTGAAGAGCTCTCAACCAAGCTTTCCAAGGCATTGCTATAGAGGTATAGGCTCTTTCCATGTCACTTCCAAATCCTGGCGAAAGCTCTAGAACTGAGATTAATCGTCTGAAGCAGCGTTCGGTTTCCGATCGCGATGCGATGTATGAAATCTTGGATTCGACTATTTTGTGCCATATCGGCTACGTAGAAAGTGGTCAACCCTTTGTCTTGCCCTACGCTTTCGTTCGAGATGGCGACAGAATTCTCATTCACGGTTCGTCTGGAGCAAGGTTCATGCGCGAACTTGCCAAAGGTGCACCAACTTGCATCACCGTCACCAAACTCGATGGTCTAGTTCTTGCTAGAACCACTTTTGACTCAAGCATGAACTATCGTTCGGTCGTAATTCTTGGAACGGCGGAGGAGATCACGGGGGATGACAAGAATGAGCTTTTGGAGAAAGTCAGCGATGGCCTTGTTCCAGGTCGAACCCTAGAGGTTAGAAAATCAACCAATAAGGAACTAGCTGCAACCACCCTGCTCTCGATTTCCCTTGCTGAAGCATCGGTCAAGATTAGATCCGGTATGCCTCACGATGACGAGGGAGAAGGAACTGGTGTCTGGTCTGGGGTTATCCCACTTCATCTAGTAGCTGGCGAACCAATAGCTGCTGACGAAGAATCTCAGAACCTTCCAGTTCCTAATAGCGTTTACGAATTCAGAAAAAACCCCAAGGGCTAAATCAAAATCTTTCGCATTGAAGCTTCGAGCTCTTCAAGTAGCAGTCTGGACTTGTTGTCGCTATCCGAAACCGCCTGCAGGTAGCACTTCAGCTTTGGTTCAGTTCCGGATGGTCTAACGATCACGGTCCTGCCATCAGTCAGCGAGAATTTCAAGGCGTCGGTGGCAGGAAGTGAGCCAGAGCTTTGATTTAGGTCTTGGAACAGAGCGTCAACTCCAGCTATTTGGGCCGGAGGGTTGTTTCTGAGATTCTGCATGATATTGGAGATAACGTTCAAATCCGTTACTCGGATGGAAATCTGTCCGGTTGAAAAGTAACCATAGCGCTGCATTAGTTTTTCAAGCTGATCACCAAGGGTATATCCCTGCTCCGCAAGAGCCGAAGCAATGTCCGCAACGATTACCGCAGCCGAAAGGCCATCTTTGTCACGAACCTGATTCCAGTCCACGCAGTATCCCAAGGCTTCTTCGTAGCCAAAAATCAGGTTCGGAACCCGACTGACCCACTTGAAACCGGTGAGCGTTTGCTCAAAACCAAAGCCGTAATGCGCGGCCACTTTACCCAGCGCAGAACTTGAAACTATCGAACAGGCCAAAGATCCAGCAATACCTTCGCGCGAAGCTCTGGCCGCCATTTCCTCTCCAAGGATTAATCCGAGCTGGTCACCAGTTAGTTGCTGATAGCTACCGTCAGCCTTCTTGAAAGCAACCGCCAATCGGTCAGCGTCAGGATCGTTAACCAAAACCAAATCGGCGTTGTGCATTGAAGCAGTCGCCATCGACTCATCCATCGCGCCTGGTTCTTCAGGGTTTGGAAACACAACTGTCGGGAACTTGCCATCAGGTTCTCTTTGAGAAGCAACTTGAGTCGGAGTTTTCAATCCAGCAAGATCGAATATTTCTTCAATGAAACTTGCTCCAACACCGTGCATTGCCGAGTAAACGATCTTGATGTCTTTTCTAGTCGAATGCTTATTCAGCAGACCGCTAACAGATTGCGCATATCCCGATCTAACACTCGTTGGAACCTCAAGGAAGGAATCAGAACGAACTAGATCGGAAACCAAACCCGACTTGGCAAATTCATCAATATGTTTTGCTATCTCGCTATCCATCGGTGAGATGATTTGGGATCCGGTGTGATCGTAAACTTTGTACCCGTTATCGCCAGGTGGGTTGTGTGAGGCGGTTACCATCACTCCCGCGGAAGCCCCTAGGTTTCGCACCGCGTAGGCAACCAGGGGAGTAGCGGCTAGTTCAGGAAACAAAAAGGCGCGAACCCCAAAACCTGCAAAGATCTCGGCCGAATCCTTGGCAAAGACATCGGAGTTCTTTCTGGCGTCATAACCAATCACAACACTTGGGTCATCAAAGTTGCCTTTGAGATACTTTGCTATTCCAGCGGCGGCCTGGGAAACCAGCACTCGGTTCATACGGTTAGGGCCAGCTCCGAGTAATCCGCGAAGCCCTGCGGTCCCAAAGCCAATTCGCTGGCCAAAGCGTTCGGAGAGGCCAGCCTCGTCGGCAGAATTAATTAAGTTATCGAGCTCGCTAACGGTTTCCGCATCCGGATCTTGGGCAATCCAGCTACGAGCTTGTTGAACCAGAGTTTCTAGCTGCGTCATATCTTCTGGATAATTGATGCCAGCAATGCGCTGATTCTTGGCTCGGCTTCTCTACCTGCTTCTAGAACCTCTGCGTGAGACAGTGGAGTCTTTTGAATTCCGGCCGCTAAGTTGGTCATTAGTGAGAATCCAAGAATTTCCATACCTGCCTGACGAGCTGCAATTGCCTCAAGAGCTGTTGACATTCCAACTAGGTGACCACCCATGGCCTTGACCATTTGGACCTCGGCAGGAGTTTCATAGTGTGGGCCAGTGAACTGAGCGTAGACACCCTCATCTAGGCTCGCATCTACGGTTCTTGCAAGATCACGCAATCTCTTGGAGTAAAGATCCGTCAAATCGATGAAGGTGGGTCCCTCTAGTGGACTTGAAGCAGTTAGGTTTATGTGGTCGCTGATTAGAACTGGAGTTCCTGGCTTCCAGGTTTCTTTTAGCCCACCGCAACCGTTAGTCAAAATCATTGTCTTAGCTCCGGTGGCTGCAGCTGTCCTTACCCCGTGTACAACTCGACGAACCCCGTGACCCTCGTAGAAATGAGTTCTGGCTCCAAGAACAAGAGCAAACTTTCCACTAGGAAGCTTGATCGAACGGATTGAAGCAACGTGACCTTCTACTACTGGAGCAGAAAAACCGATTATGTCTTTCGCGGGAACGCTAGCAACTTCTTCACCAATGAGATCGGCGGCTTTTGCCCAGCCTGAGCCGAGGGTGAGTGCGATGTCGTGAGTTTCCACTCCGGTCGCTTCTCGAATCTGATCGGCAGCCTGCTTCGCTATCTCAAATGGGCTATTGGATTGTATTTCCAGTGGGTTAGTCATGGTTGTCAGTCTAGCTGCCGAGGGCTGCAGCAAAATGAGGCACAATTGAGAGGTGAATCCGGCAAATACCAAACACCACATAGTCATTATTGGAGGCGGCCCTGGCGGCTACGAGGCAGCCCTAGCTGGAAGACAATTAGGGGCCCAAGTCACACTCATTGAACGAAGTGGGGTTGGCGGTTCTGCAGTTTTGACCGATGTAGTCCCATCCAAAACCCTTATCGCAACCGCTGCCGCGGCAGAGGCTGTGAAGACGGCCTCCGCATTTGGAATTAAAGTTTCTGGCGCAAACACCACAGTGACTGTCGACTTAGCCTCAGTAAACAAGAGACTTCTCGAGCTAGCTTCAAGTCAGTCAAAAGAGATGACCGAAAACCTCTTGGGCGAAGGCGTTCGAATCATCAATGGAACCGGTCGGCTCGATGGAAATCATCACGTTATTGCAGAGCCGGTCGATGGATCAAAGACAGAGCGCCTAGAGGCCAAGACAATTATCTTGGCCGTTGGAGCAAGGCCTCGCACCCTGCCAGGCGCCGAACCAGACGGCGAAAGAATTTTTACTTGGACGCAGCTTTACAACTTGAAACAGTTACCAGAGCATCTCATTGTTGTTGGTTCGGGCGTTACCGGCGCTGAGTTTGCATCTGCGTACATGAGTTTGGGCTGCAAAGTAACACTTGTATCGAGTAGGGATCTTGTTCTTCCAGGCGAGGACATGGACGCAGCAGTTTTGATTGAAGAAGTATTCCGCCGTGAAGGTATGAACATCATGAAAAAATCACGAGCCGACAAAATCGAAAAGACTGCAACCGGGGTAAAGGTAACACTTATGGATGGAAAGACAATTGAAGGCAGCCATTGCCTAGTTGCAGTTGGATCTATTCCTAACACTGAAAACATTGGACTCGAGGAAGCGGGTGTTGAGAAAGCCGCTTCGGGTCACATCATCGCAAATCGACTGGCAAGAACTACTAGAGCAAATGTCTACGCAGTGGGAGACTGCACAGACTTTTACCCACTGGCATCGGTCGCCTCAATGCAGGGAAGAACCGCAGTTTTCCACACCATGGGTGACATTGCGGCTCCAACTCTCAAGCGCAACATTGCCTCAAACGTTTTCACCTCGCCCGAGATTGCTTCGGTGGGCTGGTCAGAAAGCGACATCAAAGCAGGTCTGGTAGATGGCCAGGTAGAGACCATTCAATTAGCAACCAACCCAAGAGCCAAGATGACCGGCGTCAAAGACGGCTTCATCAAGCTGTTTTCTAGTACTGGATCTGGAACCGTGATTGGCGGTGTGGTGGTGGCACCTAACGCTTCCGAGCTGATATACCCAATCGCCATGGCGGTAGAAAACCGTCTGAGCGTAGACGATTTGGCAAGAACCTACACGGTTTATCCGTCATTGACTGCGACAATCACGGATGCGGCAAGAGCGCTGCACAACCCAAACTTTGATTAGTCCTCAAATTCAATCAAAACTGTTCCAGAGGGAACAGTCTCACCAACGGAAACCTTCACTGCTTTAATCACACCATCTCGCGGAGATGAAATGGATTGCTCCATTTTCATGGCCTCTAACACGAGCACCTGCTCGCCTTCGACCACCTTGTCACCGACAGAAACAGCAAGCTTGACAACCGTCGACTGCATCGGTGCTTTGATCGATTTGTTGCCAGCACCACTTGATGCGTGGTGTGATGAAATCATTCGCCTTGGAGCGCGGCCTCCAGTAGCTTCATCGCCGGCTGATTGCAGGAGCCTGGATGGAAGACTTACCTCAATTCGCTTGCCGTCAACTTCTAGAACGACGTTCTTTCTAGAACTTGAAATCTGTTCAATTGGATCTGCTTGACCACCCCATGGCTCAAGGTCATTTACCCACTCGGTTTCGATCCAACGTGTGTAAACCTTAAAGTTGCCATCGCTTGCAACAAATGCTGGGTCATTAACTATCTTGCGATGGAACGGAATAACTGTAGGAAGTCCAAGAACTTGTAACTCAGCAAGAGCACGCCTTGATCTCTCGAGTGCTTGAGTGCGGTCTTTTCCGGTGACTATGAGTTTGGCAATCATTGAGTCAAAGTTTCCAGAGATGGAATCACCAGATTCAACACCGCTATCAACCCGCACACCAGGGCCTCCGGGAGCTCTGAAGAAGCGTACTGACCCGGGAGCCGGCATAAAGTTTTGCCCTGGATCCTCGCCGTTAATTCTGAATTCAAAACTATGCCCGACAACTTCTGGGTCTTCATAGTCAATCAAGCCACCTTCGGCGATGCGAAATTGTTCGCGCACTAGGTCAAGTCCAGTTACCTCTTCAGAAACTGGGTGCTCAACCTGGAGCCTGGTGTTTACTTCCAAGAATGAAATAGTGCCATCTTGGGCAATCAAGAACTCGCAAGTTCCAGCACCGGTGTAACCGACTTCTTTAAGGATTGCTTTTGAGGACTCATAGAGCTTGCTGGTTTGCTCTTTTGTCAAAAACGGTGCGGGTGCTTCTTCAACTAGCTTCTGGTGCCGACGCTGCAACGAGCAGTCTCTGGTTGAGACCACCACCACATTGCCGGCGCTGTCTGCGAGGCACTGGGTTTCAACATGCCGTGGCTTCTCTAGGTACTTCTCAACAAAACACTCGCCCCTTCCAAAAGCAGCGACCGCTTCCCTCGTTGCAGACTCAAACAACTCTGCAACTTCCGACTCTTGGTAAGCGACCTTAATTCCTCGACCGCCGCCGCCATAGGCCGCCTTGATTGCTACCGGCAGACCATGCTTTGAAACAAAATCAAGAACTTCTTTCGAATCCTTGACTGGGTTTAGAGTCCCAGGTGCTAGCGGTGCACCAACCTTTTCTGCAACGTGCCTGGCGGAAACTTTGTCGCCGAGACGCTCAATTGCTTCAGGTGTTGGTCCAATCCAAATTAGACCAGCCTTCTGAACCGCTCTAGCAAAGTCGGCGTTTTCTGCGAGAAATCCGTAGCCAGGATGCACAGCGTCACAGTTAGCTCTTTTTGCTATGGAGAGGAGTTTCTCGATAACCAAATAGGTATCAGCGGAGGTTGTTCCATTAAGGGCATAAGCCTCATCAGCGACTCGAACGTGCAAACTGTCGCGATCTTGATCGGCATACACAGCAACAGATGCTCTGCCGCTGTCTTTGGCTGCTCTTGCGATACGGACGGCGATCTCGCCACGATTGGCGATCAGTACCTTCTTTATCAATCCGCTCACAAAACAAAATCCTATTGGCTATTGATAGCTCAAAATTAGCCCTTGGCTACAAACAATCAAGCAAATCGCTGTGATTAGCGCCAAAGGCTGGTGTATTCAACAGAAAGCTCTTTCGCTAGAGCTCGCAGCACACCAAGAGAAAGCCCAACAACGGTGTGAGCGTCACCTTCGATACGTTCTAAGAAGGCACCCCCGATACCGTCGATTGTGAAGGCTCCCGCTACTTTAAGCGGCTCACCAGTTGCAACGTAAGCTGCAATTTCCTCATCGCTGATATCAGCGAAGAAGACCTTGGTTGAACTGGTCTTAGAAACTGATTTCGGTGAAGCAGGATCGCGATTATCGATCAGGCAGTGTCCGCTGTGTAAGACACCGTGGTTTCCTCTGAGTTTCTTCCAACGCTCGATCGCAACTTCCGGTAAGTGCGGCTTACCAAGAGTCGCTCCTTGAAATTCGAGTGCAGAGTCCCCGCCGAGCACCAGAGCCCCGTGCGTTTTGGGGTCATCGATTACAGATTCAGCCTTGGCGTTAGCCAGATACTGAACCAGGTGACTAGTTGATGTGCCAGGATCACTGGTCCGGATCTTCTCGGTTAGCGCTTGCTCGTCCACAGTTGGGGCAACAATCTCAGGGTCTATCCCAGCTGCTTTGAGCAGGGATAACCTAGCCGGAGAGCTCGAAGCCAAAACTAATCGGGTCACGGATAAAGACTACTTGCAGCTGTGGAACACTTGACGAATGAGCAAAACTGAGAATTGGCTACAGCGCGAGATTGAGCTAGATATAGAGAAGGTTGCCCACGGCGGAATCTTTGTGGCAAGGCATGAAGGTCGCGTGGTGTTTGTATCTCATACCGCTCCTGGCGAAAGGGTTCGAGCCAAAGTCTTTGAGGATAAAGGCGGCTCATTTTGTCGTGCCGAAACCGTCGAAGTCATATCTCCTTCACAAAAACGCGTGACCCACATTTGGAAAGAGGCCGATCGTCTAGGTGCCGGAGGCGCAGAGTTTGGACACCTGGCACTTGAATACCAAAGACAATTAAAGACAGATGTTTTAGAAGAGTCACTTTCTCGAATGGGCGGAATAAGTAAACGCATTCAGGTCATGCCGGTTCCAGGAGACGAGCTAACCAATGGACTCGGGTACCGAACCAGAATTCAGCTTCACGTGTCAGAAGAAGGTGTTGCTGGTCCTTACCAAGAACGCACCCACACCGTGGTTCCAGTCAAATCTTTGCCACTTGCTGTAGCTGAGATTAATGAACTGGGTGTTCACCTCAAGAACTGGCAAGACGTGAAGCGCATTGAAATCTCGACTGCATCCACTGGCGGTATCCAGTGGTTCATCGACAAAAAAGTAAAGGGCGACAAACGCCTGACCGAACGTGCACTAGGCAGAAGTTTCCGAATCTCCAGCGGAGGATTCTGGCAGGTTCACAGGGGAGCAGCAGAATTACTCGCCTCAGAAATCGTTGAGCTTTCCGAAGGTCTCGAGCCAGAGGCAAACAACCTAGACCTATATGCAGGAGTGGGGCTTTTTTCAGGAGCCTTGGCAACAAAGTACGGCAAGAAGCTAAACATCACAACTGTTGAGTCATCAAAGGTTGCAACAAGCGATGCGTCCGCAAACTTGGTAGATCTTTCTAAACACAAAGCGGTATCGGCTCCTGTCGAAGGGTTCTTAAAGTTACAAATCAAGCAGGGCCTAGAGCTATCTGAGGCGACGGTAATTCTCGATCCCCCTCGAGCCGGTGCTGGCAAAACTGTAGTTGACCAATTGGCTTTTTTAAAGCCCAAAAAAATTATCTATGTTGCCTGTGATCCAGTTTCCCTAGCTAGAGACCTGAAAACGTTCGCAACCTCGGGATATCGGATTGGCGAAATCCGGGCTTTTGACTTGTTTCCTCACACCCATCACTTTGAAACCTTGGCAACTCTGGAGCTGGAATGAAAAAGCACGCAGATGTCTCATCGATTACGGGAGATCAAGAAATAAGTGTGGTCATTGTTGATGATCATGAGGCTATTCGCTTGGCACTAGCCACCGTTTGCAACGAGAACAATTTCAAAATCTTAGCTTCAACCGATTCCGTAAACGAAGCTCTGCGGGTCCTCGGAGACAAAACTGTCGATGTAGCAATACTTGATTTGTCGCTAGCCGATGGATCAAAAGCTGGGGAAAACGTCCAGCGCTTGGTTTCCAAAGGAATCTCGGTGTTGGTGTTTAGCATTGCGGACAAAGCGCAGCTCGTGAGAGCGGCGCTAAAGGCAGGGGCTGCAGCTCTAGTTCCAAAGTCACACAGCATGAGCGAGCTGGTTGAAGCAATTCGAATGGTAGCTGCCGGAATGCTTGTGAACAACCTTCAAACCACTGCAGCAATTGATGCAGATCAGGAATTCACGAGTGCCAAACTTTCCCCTCGCGAGCAAGAGGTGCTATCGCTTTACGCTTCAGGCTTGGCTCTAAAACAGGTTGCATACAGCCTGAACATCACAGTCAGCACTGCCAAAGAGCACATAGATCGTGTTCGCAACAAGTATGCAACCATCGGGCGACCTGCTGTCAACAAAACAGAGCTCTTGCTTCGAGCGATTGAAGACGGGTTGATTGAGGAAGGAAATCTCTAGTTGCTATTAAAACGGGAAGTTCCAACAAAGAGCTATTCAGTCAATAGGGTGAACCAGCTTTTTGCGAGTATCTTCTCGTTCCTATTAGTTGCCGTATCATCGGAGGCTTTGGTAAATGGTTATCGGCAGCTTGAATATCTAAATCCAGTAGTTTTCTGGGCTTCTGTGATTGCCCTGCTGGTCCTGGTTGTTGGATTCTTGGTTAGCCATTTTGTTTTTCAATCCCCGCTGGTGTTTTTCAGGTCTATACCTGTGTTTACCCTGTTGCTGCTTATAACCTGGCCGCTTCACTACGATCCGTCGATTATTTTGCCGGAATCTTTCAAGCCTTGGATGTGGTGGCTCCTTGGAGTATCCGCGATAGCCGCGGGAACCTCCTTTAGTTTTTTGCTCGGTGTGGCATATATAGCAACGGTCTCACTTGGCTGGATTGCGCTTCGCATTTCACCAAGTGGCGGCTCGGGGGAATTGATTTTGGCAATCCAAGACTCGCTGCATCTTTTTGTCTTAGCATCAATTGGTACTGCCATGGCTATAGCACTTCGATGGCAGGCAGCAAAAACTGACTTTGCAAGTCAAAACCTGATTGCTACGGGTGTAAAAAGTGCTCAAAGCCAAGCACTGGGTATCGAGCAAGCAAGGCTTGACTCTCTGGTTCACGATAAGGTCCTGACCACTTTACTTATTGCTGCAAAAGCACAAACTCCAGATCAAGTTGAGCTGGCCAGCAAATCAGCAAGAGATGCAATCAAGAATCTAGAATCAGCTAACGCGTCGGCTAATGATTATTCACCTGTTACCCAAGTAAGTTTCTTTGAGGCACTGAGCAATCGGATTCGCGAGACTCATCCCGACTTTGAAGTTCACCTCGAACAAACCAATGATTCGCCGCTGGATGAAAGAGTTTCCGAGGCCCTGACAGAAGCCACACTTCAAGCACTAGATAATTCAACTAAGCATGCGGGGCGTGCGACCACAAAAAGAGTATCGCTACAAGGAGGCGGTAAAGGTCTCAAAATTGTAGTGAGCGACAACGGCAAAGGCTTTCGCCCTTCAAAAATCTCTAAGGATCGACTCGGAATACAACTTTCGATTATTGGTCGCGTGAAGAGTGTAGGGGGTCGAGTGTTCATCAGATCCGCTCCCGGTGAAGGCACCGACGTGGTTTTGGAGTGGAGTCCAAGTGTTTAGACTCCCTCTTTGGTTGATTCAACTTATCGGCGCCCTGCTAGTGCTAAACCCACCGGTCACCGCCCTAATCGGCTTTGATCGTTACACAAATTGGGTTTTGGCGGCTGTGGGCATTCTGGTCTACCTAATAGCAGCGCTGTTCTCGGTTTTTTACTACCGGAAAAGAAAAATGCCAGCTTTGCTAGCTTGGGTAAATCTGACGGTCGTCGTGATTGTGCCATGGCTTATACACGGAGCGATTATTGAGGCATCGGTTGATTCGCAATCTAGTTGGTACGTTTCTGGAATTGGTGCGCTGTTGGCAGTAACAGCTGTTAGGGGACACCAGGTAGTTTCTTGGATTGGTACTTCAGTACTCTCGCTACAGGTTTTGATTTGGGGCGGCACTGGAGCTCTTTTTAACACCGGACTCGCTGGTGCACTGGCCCTAGTGTTTTCGGCGAACGCTATTTCCTATGCGTTAGCGCGCATCGAAACCGAAACTCAAACTTTCTTAGACCAGGCAATTGAAATTGAGGCTGCGGCAACAATTGAGGCTGCGACGAGACTCGCGCGTTCAAAAAGATTAACTGAGACACTATTTGCTTCTTACCCACTACTTGAGAAGATTGCATCGGGTCAGCTAGATCAGGAGACTAAGTCAGCGGCCTCGCTATTGGAAGCCGAGTTACGCGATGGCATCAGAGGCAGAGATCTAATAGACCCAGAGCTTAAGTTAGCGATTCGGTCTGCCAGGTTGCGAGGCGTCCAAGTTGTAGTTCTAGACGAAGGTGGACTAGCTTCATTGACCGAAGCTGCAAAATCTGGCATTAGACAAAGATTTGCATCAGAACTGGATGGTATTTCAAGTGGAAGGGTTACCATCAGGGCACCTCGTGGAGGAAAAACAAATGCGACATTTGTCGCTTCACGACCAGGTACCGCAACTCCAGATGTTTTCTTGAAGCTTTAAATTGGAGGACCCGGGCTGTATACAGGCCCGGGTCTCAACCCCCAGATCCATTCAAGCTTTCCCCTGATAGCTACTACTGAATGAATCCTGTTATTAACCTAGTTAAGTTGCGGGCTCGCCACAGCAAAAAGCCCCGCTTGGGCTGTCCCCACTTTGGGGGACTAAATTTCACCCTTGAAATCCGGTCGCCACTTCAAGTCCCCAGAGGCCTTCGAGCCACGGAGCATGTGTGAACCTCGTGCCCAGTTGGTTTCAGTTTGTGACGAATTAGTTGTTGATGCCCTTTCGCTCAAAACGGCTACGACGGCAGCCAACTCCTCTGGAGTGGGACTACCCGCAACAACCTCGATAGCCGATGCAATTTCCTGGCTGTTTGATTCATTCATTAGAGCGGAATGTTTCCGTGCTTCTTAGGTGGCAATGACGCTCGCTTGGTGCGCAGAGCCCGAAGCGCCTTAGTGATGGAAATTCTGGTCGCTGCAGGTTCAATCACACCATCGAGCTCACCGCGCTCTGCCGCTAAAAATGGCGACGCAACGTTATAGGTGTATTCGGCGGCAAGCTCGGCGCGGACTTTAGCTATGTCTTTGCCAGCCTCTTCTGCTTCTTTGATTTTGTCTCGGAACAAAATATTCACGGCACCTTGACCACCCATTACTGCAATCTCGGCACTTGGCCAAGCTAGGTTAATGTCGGCACCAAGCTGCTTGGAGCCCATAACAATGTATGCGCCACCGTAAGCCTTGCGAGTAATCACCGTTACCAGCGGAACAGTTGCTTCCGCATATGCGTATAGCAACTTAGCTCCTCGGCGAATCACTCCAGCCCATTCTTGATCTGTTCCAGGAAGGTATCCCGGAACATCTACCAAAGTGAGAATTGGAATAGAGAACGCATCGCAGAAGCGAACAAACCGTGCTGCTTTTTCACCAGCGTCAATATTTAGTGTTCCAGCCATCGAAGATGGCTGGTTGGCAATGACTCCAACGCTTCTCCCATCGATTCGTGCGAAGCCGATCAAGATATTGGGTGCGAATAGTGGCTGCACCTCTAAGAAGTTCGACTCGTCCACTAGGTGCTCAATGACGGTTCGCATGTCATAGGGCTGATTTGGCGAATCTGGAATCAAGGTGTTTAACTTTTTATCGAACTCAGTAATCTCCAGCTCAGAGTGTGAGTCGTAAACTACCGACTCCGCCAAGTTGTTTTGAGGCAGGAAGCTCAGCATGTTGCGGGCGTAATCTAGGGCATCTTCTTCGTCGTTAGCTAGGTAGTGAGCAACACCGGATGTTTCGTTATGGGCCCTGGCTCCACCAAGTTCTTCCATACCAACTTCTTCACCGGTTACAGTCAAGATGACATCGGGTCCGGTAACAAACATGTTAGAAGTTTTGTCCACCATGATTACGAAATCGGTTAGGGCGGGGGAATAAACAGCGCCGCCAGCGGCAGGTCCCATGATGATTGATATTTGAGGGATTACTCCAGAGGCCATGGTGTTCTTGCGGAAAATCTCACCGTATTTACCAAGGGCAACAACACCCTCTTGGATTCTGGCTCCACCGGAATCCAAGATTCCAATGATTGGGACACCAGTTGAAATTGCAAGATCCATAATCTTGATGATCTTGTTTCCAGCGGCCTCACCAAGGCTGCCTCCAAAAACGGTGAAGTCCTGGGAGTAAACAGCAACTTGCCTGCCGTGGATAGTTCCAAAACCTGTAACAACCGAGTCTCCATAGGGGCGATTGACGTCCATGCCAAAGGCACTCGAGCGATGGCGGACAAACTCATCTACTTCTACGAATGAACCCTTGTCGAGCAGAAGATCGATTCTCTCGCGGGCGGTCTTTTTTCCCTTGGCGTGCTGCTTCTTGATTGCAGCATCACCGTTAGCGTGGACTGCTTCGTGGTAGCGGTTTCTTAGATCATCGATTTTGCCGGCAGTGGTGGAAAGGTCCGCATCAATGCGTTTTTCGGTCAATGGTTCTCCAATTACTCTCTCGGCAGTATCGGACCAACTTTATAGGAGGTATATCTTGATGTTATTGCAGCTTAACGCAGAGATTTTTTCCATATTGATGAGGATTCCTACAAACCAGCCCTAGCCTAGGCTTTAGCTATGGAATACCCAATAACTTCTTCGGCTACCAGTGGCTTATTGGCGCTACCCGAAACGGGGTCAACGAACCAGGACCTACTGGCTTTGGCGGAGTCTGAAAATCACCCCGAGTTTTTCACTTTGACCACCGAGTTTCAAAGCGCAGGCCGTGGCCGCCTAGATAGAAGTTGGCAGGCGGCAAGTGGCAGCTCCGTTATGGCATCCGTGTTGGTGAGGCCAAGCTTTAGCAAACCCACTGGAATCGGTTGGCTTAGCCTGCTGATGGCCGAGGCCATCAGATCCGCGCTCGCGGAGCGCGGACTGAACCCAAAGATAAAGTGGCCAAATGACGTGCTGGTAGATGGTAAAAAAATCAGTGGCGTTCTGGCGGAGGCCAACAGTGATCTATCCGCAGTGGTTGTTGGCTTTGGAATAAATGTGAATCAAACCTTGCAGGAGCTTCCCACAACAACAGCTACCTCTTTATTGGCTTCTGGAGCTAGCTCTCTAGATAGAGATCAACTTCTTGCTCAGACCATTACACATTTCAAACAGCTCTATCTGGAGCTTGCTGCTACAGGCGGGGACGCTATCTCAAGCGGTTTGCACAGCAAGATACTTGCCGCCTCAGCCACGGTGGGCGAGCTCGTGGAGGTTTCCTTTCCCGACGGAACTTTCGCGGTTGGGGAAGCGGTCAATATAGATGAGCGCGGCCGACTGGAAGTCAAAACCTCCAGCAAGACACTTTTGGTTTCAGCCGGAGATGTGCTGCACCTTAGAAGCGCCAAGCAGGAAAATTAGACAATGGCTAAAAATTTTGACACGAGACTGGTTCGCCTGCGCCCCAGAGCAACCGTATTGCTGTTTCCAACGCTGGTGTTAGCCGCTAGCTTCTTTTCCCTAATGTATTTTTCAGAGCTAGCCTCTCCAGAGGTATATCAAATTGTGCTTTGGGTTGCAGCTGCCGCCACTTTGTTGTTTTGGCTGTTACCACTTCTGAACTGGCTGGCCGCATCTTTGGTTGTGACTGATCAGAGGGTTATTCATCGTTCTGGGCTTTTTGGCTTGCGTAAGAAAGTGCTCCAGCTAACCGAGCTTTCTTCGATAGCGGTGGGACGGCCCAAGCCGCTTCGAGGCAAGGTCATTTCAATGGTCAAAGTTGATGGCCAGGAGCTAACCGTGAGCGGCTACTCTAGAAGCAAGTTGCTTGCTGCCGCCATTGAAGCCGAGGCTAGCAAATCTCTTTAGTCTAAGGATATAGTCGTTGACTCAATACCGCGTTGGAGTAATTGGTGGTGGTCAACTCGCCCGCATGATGATTTCTCCTGCTAGCAATCTGGGTATTGAACTTAAGGTTTTCGCCGAACAAGAAAACTCCTCAGCAAAACTTGCCACCACGGTTGTTGGAGACTTCACTGACATCACTACGGTTTTGGACTTTGCCAGATCGGTTGACGTAATCACTTTTGATCATGAGCACGTGCCGCTTGCTGTTTTAGAGCAATTGGAACAGCAGGGCATTTCCGTGCAGCCGCCATCTAAAGCTCTCGTCCACGCACAAAACAAACTCGTCATGAGAAAAGCTCTCGAAAAAATTGGCGCTCCAAACCCAATTTGGAGTGCTTTTTCCAAAGCTACCGAGCTAGATGATTTCATCGCAGAGCATGGCCCCGAAGTCATTGTAAAAACTCCCATTGGAGGTTATGACGGAAAAGGCGTTCGAGTCGTCAGTTCATCCGAGCAGGTATTGGATTGGCTAAGTGAGCCCATGCTTATTTCACTAGGTGGGCAGTTACTTGTTGAGCAGAAAGTCCAATTCAAAAGAGAGCTTTCTCAACTCAGTGCGAGAAATAAATCTGGGGAGTTTGTGAGCTGGCCAGTCGTTGAAACAAGACAACAGCAGGGAGTCTGCTCAGTGGTGTTATCTCCGGCCCCAAATATGGCCAAAGATTTAATTGAACGGGCAGTGCAAATTGCAAAGTTAATCTCCGAGTCACTCCAGGTAACCGGAACTTTAGCTGTTGAAATGTTTGAGACTGCAAATGGAGAGCTTCTGGTCAATGAATTGGCGATGCGACCACATAACTCAGGACACTTCACAATCGAAGGATCAGTTACGTCGCAATTTGAGCAGCACCTAAGAGCTGTGCTAAATCTTCCCCTTGGCAAGACTGATCCACTTGAGCCAATTGCCGTGATGGCAAATGTGCTTGGGGTGTCAGACTCCAAGAACTTTATGGATAACTACAGTGAGGTTATGGCTGCCTTTCCTCGTGCAAAAATTCACGCCTACGGGAAAGCTCCAAGGATTGGTAGAAAGCTCGGCCACGTAACTGTGGTGGGAGTGGATTTAGATGACTGCCTTCTAGAAGCCCAAGCCGCAAGAGAACAGCTAAACAAGTAATATTTCATCAGTAGAAGATTTGACGGGAGTTCCAATTACTAATCCACTGGTAGCAGTTGTCATGGGTTCCGATTCAGACTGGTCAGTCATGTCGGACGCCGCTCAAGCGTTGAAAGATTTTGGAATCCAATACGAGGTTGAAGTTCTTTCTGCTCACCGCACCCCAGAGCGCATGATCGACTGGGGTAAGAATGCCGCTTCCCGAGGACTTAAAGTGATCATTGCAGGCGCCGGTGGCGCCGCTCACCTTCCAGGAATGCTGGCGTCTGTAACAACACTTCCCGTTGTTGGAGTTCCAGTTCCACTAGGCAAGCTCGACGGCATGGACTCGTTGCTTTCAATTGTTCAAATGCCCGCCGGGATTCCAGTTGCCACTGTTTCTATTGGCGGTGCAAAAAATGCTGGCATCCTTGCTGCAAGAATCTTGTCAATCGGAGATAAAGATCTAGAACAAAAACTTGTTGACTACGGAATTTCTCTGGCGCATATTGTCGCTGAGAAAAACACGCAGTTGCAGAATCAAATCAAAGACAACTAGCTAAGCAGGCAGATTTGTTTTTTGATGAATCTGCAGCTTGCTAGCTGGCAAAATCCTGATAACCACTAATTTTTTTTGGTGAATTACAAGAATTTCTCTCCACCACACGCTTATTTCTAGGGTTTTTTCGGAATCTTGGCATTTTTGTAATTCGCGGGGTTTTTTCCGTCCATTGCGTTTCGCGTTGCCCATTCTGAAAGTTCAACTTAGGCTTGAAGGTACGTGAGGAGTGCGTAATGAAAAAAGCCTTTATTGTCATGCTTGGCCTGGCTACAGCCCTATCGCTGGCTGGCTGCACCCTCTTTTATCCCAATACCGGCTCCGTCGAAGATGGCTTCGAGTCGACTTCGGAGGCGAGTGAAGCGCCAACAGAATCTGGCGGCGCAGATCAGTCACCTTCTCCTTCGCCTTCGGTTTCACCCACGATGGCTCCAGCTCAGCTCGGGATTTTGTACAGCGACGCCTCGGGTGGAAGGTTGAACGTGGTTGCAGAAGTTTCTAACTTTGCCGAAGATGGTGGCAGCTGCACACTTAACTACTACGAGGGAACCACAGCTACAGTCCTTGGAACTGTCCAGGCAGAACGTAACGTTACAACCACACAGTGTTTCCCGTTCGACATTGATTTAGCATCCGTTCCTAAAGGTGCTTTACAGCTAACCGTTAGCTACTTATCCGAGAATCACATCGGTGAATCAGACAAATTTGAGGTGAACATCCCCTA
>JBIIXH010000069.1:0-5549 GCA_044338475.1 Rhodoluna sp. | reverse complement strand
GCGATTCGAATACCTGGAACGATTTGCAACATTGCCAGATCCCACATCCCGTGATGGCTGGCACCGTCTGGACCAGTAACACCTGCACGGTCAAGCACGAAGGTGACACCTGCTTTATGAAGTGCAACGTCCATAAGAACCTGATCGAAGGCACGCCCCATGAAGGTCGCATAAACTGCCACAACTGGATGCAGTCCACCAAAGGCCATGCCAGCAGCCGAGGTTACCGCATGCTGTTCAGCAATACCAACGTCAAAGACTCTCTCTGGGAACTTATTTGCAAACTTGTGGAGGCCAACCGGGATGAGCATCGCGGCAGTGATGCCAATTACGTTTGCCTTCTTGTTCGCGATCTCCACCATCTCGTCAGCAAAGACACCAGTCCAACTCTGCTTGCTAGAGCCCCCTACCGCCTTGCCGGTATCTGGATCGATCTGGCCAACAGCGTGGAATTGATCCGCCTCGTCGCTAACGGCTGGTTCATATCCTTTACCTTTTTGAGTTATTGCGTGAACGATAACTGGGTTGGCATACTTCTTAGCCTGGTTGAGTGCTTCTTCCATCGCGTTCATGTCGTGACCGTTTACTGGGCCAATGTATTTCAGGTCAAGATTTGGGAAGATGCCCTTGGGAGCAAAGGTCCCAAGCAAGCCCTTAGCTGCTCCACGCAAAGTAGAGTAAGCCATCCTGCCGGGCATGCCGAATTTGTAGAAAACTTTTCGACTCAGCCTGTAAAGCCTTCGATAAATCTTCTCCGTTCGAATTCCGTTGAGGTATCTTGCAAGACCACCTATGGTGGGCGCGTAGGATCTTCCGTTGTCGTTCACGACAATTACCAGCTTGCGGTCATTGTCGTCACTGATGTTGTTTAAGGCTTCCCAAGTCATTCCACCAGTGAGCGCGCCGTCGCCGACAACAACAATTACATAGCGGTCGTCTTGTTTGGTTAGACGATAAGCCTTGGCAATCCCGTCTCCCCAGGAGATGGAAGACGAAGCGTGCGAGCTCTCAACGATGTCATGGACGGACTCCGAACGCTGCGGATAGCCAGCCAAACCCTCCTTTGATCGAAGGTTGTCAAAATTCTTACGGCCAGTAAGCAGCTTGTGGACATAGGACTGATGTCCGGTGTCAAAGATGATGCTGTCTTTTGGTGAATCAAAGACGCGGTGGATCGCTAGTGTGGTCTCAACAACGCCAAGGTTTGGACCTAAGTGCCCTCCGGTCTTTGCGACCTTAGAAATAAGAAATTCCCGAATCTCGGAAGCAAGCTCGACTACCTCTGTGTCCTTGAGACCCTTCAGGTCCTCAGGTCCATTGACTCTGTCTAAAATGCTCATTTATTAGTTGTAGATACTTTCCCTAAGCCGTTACTAACGATCGAAGCACATACTGCAAAATTCCGCCATGGCGGAAATAGTCAGCTTCTCCAGGGGTGTCAATTCTGAGGGTCGCCTCGAACTCAATTGTTGACTTTTCAGGTTTTGAGTGCTCGCTTGGGCGAGCGACAACCCTCAAGGTCTTAGGTGTAATACCTTGGTTTAAATGCTCGACGCCAGAGATGTCGAAGATCTCGGTGCCATCAAGGCCTAGGGAATCAGCTGAGGCACCTTGCGGGAACTCTAGCGGCAAGACTCCCATACCAATCAGGTTACTTCGGTGAATTCGCTCAAAGCTCTGGGTTATTACGGCACGAACTCCAAGCAAGCTGGTTCCCTTGGCGGCCCAGTCTCTGGAAGATCCAGAACCGTATTCCTTGCCACCAAGAATCACCAGGGGTGTCTGTGCGGCTTGGTAGTTCTCGGAAGCATCGTAGATGAATGCCTGCTCGCCAGCCTTGGTTGTGAAGTCTCGGGTGTAACCGCCTTCAACACCATCAAGCAATTGATTGCGAAGTCTTATGTTGGCGAATGTGCCGCGAATCATTACCTCGTGGTTTCCGCGCCTTGATCCATAACTGTTGAAATCAACTCGGGAAACACCATGCTCGGTTAGGTACTTGCCCGCAGGTGAATCCGCCTTGATCGAACCAGCAGGGCTGATGTGATCGGTGGTAACCGAGTCCCCAAGTTTTGCAAGAACTCGTGCACCCGTAATGTCGGTTACCGGTGTTGGCTCCATACTCATGCCATCAAAGTAAGGCGGTTTTCTAACGTAAGTGGATTTTGGGTCCCAAGAGAAGGTGTCTCCTGTTGGGGTCTCAAGCGATTGCCATCTCTTGTCGCCATCAAAGACACCCGCGTACTGAGTAGTGAACATGTCTGAGTTGATTGAAGAATCGATTGTCGACTGAACCTCTTCAGGTGTTGGCCAAATATCCGCAAGGAATACATCTTTACCCGATGGGTCCATGCCGAGAGAATCGTTCTTGAAATCAAAGTCCATAGTTCCTGCAAGGGCATACGCAATCACAAGCGGTGGAGAAGCCAGATAGTTCATCTTCACATCCGGGTTGATTCGACCTTCGAAGTTTCTATTTCCTGAAAGCACTGCCGTAACCGCAAGATCGTTCTCGTTCACGGCGGCCGAAATATCCTCATCCAGCGGACCAGAGTTTCCAATACAAGTGGTGCAACCGTAGCCAACCAATTGGAAACCTAATGCGTCTAGATCCTTGGTTAGTCCAGCTTTGTCGTAGTAGTCAGTGACAACCTTGGATCCAGGTGCCAGAGAGGTCTTCACCCAAGGCTTAGCCTTTAAGCCTTTTGCAACTGCTTTGCGTGCAAGTAGGCCAGCTGCCATCATCACCGATGGGTTTGAAGTATTGGTGCAAGAAGTAATTGACGCGATGCTTACGTAGCCGTTGTCTATGGAGAAATCTTTACCTGAAACTTTTGCTGGGTTGGAAGCCGTTGGCGAGTAGGTGAGGATGTCTTTGGCAAACTGAGCCTTCGACTTGGAAAGTTCGATGCGATCCTGTGGCCTCTTTGGTCCAGCTATGGAAGGAACTACAGTTGCTAGATCAAGTTCAAGATATTCGCTGTAACGTGGCTCAATCGAAGGATCGTGCCATAGACCCTGCGCCTTGCTGTATTGCTCAACAAGTTCGATTTCACTTGCCTTTCTTCCAGTGAAGCGAAGGTAGTCCAAGGTGACTTCGTCGATTGGGAAAATTGCCACGGTTGAACCAAACTCAGGGCTCATGTTTCCAATTGTGGCCCTGTTTGCAAGCGGAACAGAAGCAACGCCCGCGCCGTAGAACTCAACAAACTTTCCAACCACTCCGTGGTCGCGCAGCTTCTGAGTGATGGTCAAAACAACGTCAGTGGCTGTTGCTCCCATAGGAATCTGTCCAGTTAGTTTGAAGCCAACCACCTTTGGAATAAGCATCGAAACTGGCTGGCCAAGCATGGCAGCCTCGGCTTCGATTCCACCAACACCCCAACCCAGAACACCAAGGCCATTGACCATCGTGGTGTGCGAGTCGGTTCCAACGCAAGAGTCTGGGTAGGCAAGCATTTGGCCGTTTACATTCCTGGTCATAACTGTTCTAGCTAGGTACTCGATGTTGACCTGATGAACAATTCCCGTGCCTGGAGGAACCACCTTGAAGTCATCGAAGGCCATTTGACCCCAACGAAGGAACTGATAACGCTCAGCGTTTCTTTGATACTCAAACTCGACGTTTCTTTCAAAAGCATCCGCGGAGCCAGCAACATCGATAACAACCGAGTGGTCAATTACTAACTCTGCTGGAGCGAGAGGATTGATCTTCTTAGGGTCCCCGCCTAGGTCAACCATTGCCTCACGCATGGTTGCCAAGTCAACAACGCAAGGAACTCCGGTGAAGTCCTGCATGATCACACGAGCTGGAGTGAACTGGATCTCGGTGTCTGGCTCTGCCTTAGGGTCCCAGTCAATGAGGGATTGAATGTGCGCTGCCGTAACGTTGGCGCCATCTTCTGTGCGCAAAAGGTTCTCAAGCAGAATCTTTAGGCTGTAAGGAAGTGTCCCCGCGTCTAGCTTGCTGATGTCGAAGATACGGAATGAATCGCTTCCAACCTTGAGCTCACGACCTACACCGAAACTGTCAATCTTCGACATTCATAACTCCTATTTTGACGAGCAGATCCGCTCCAGCTATCAAATTTACCACTTACCTAGCCCGTAACGCCGTGGCTCGAAGAATGAGCCAGCTAGCCAGGATTACCAGTGCATACAGTGGTGGTCCCATAGCTACTCGGGCCGTGGCAAGCAAAGCGGCGTTGTCGGCCAGATACAAAGGCACTTGAACCGCTAGCCGAAGGCTGAAAAAAGCAACCCACATTCCCGTAACTAGAGAATAAACAGTCAGTTTCTTCCGATCTTTCCGCCAACTCGTGCTGTTACCGCGCAATATCTCAACCAGCACGCCGATTATCGGCCAGCGAATCAAGATTGAAACAAATAAGACTGCTCCGTAAACAGCATTGGTGATGAATCCAGGGACAAAGTAGTCAACAGCTTCTCCACCATCTCGAAGAGCCAACCAAGCAGCAAAACCTACGGCAACAGCACCGATAAGAGCACTGCTTGCAGATTTGCGAGTTATGAGCCGATAAAGAATAAATAATGCCGAAGTTCCCCCCGCCAAACTAACTGCAATTATTGCTTGCCCCGTAATTGCGAAACTTGTCCCAAACAATACGCTTGGAATTATCGTCTCAGCAATTCCAAGCTTGCCGCCCATTCCTTCGAGCATGGACTTGCCGTCCAGCCTGATGTTTCCATCGTTCGAGCTAACGCCAAGTTTTTTGGCAGCAGACGCGCGAAGCTCTTCGTCTTTCATTTAGCCAACGCTCTTTTGAGCACCGGCCGGTGCTGTGAGTTCCAGTAGCTCCTTCGGTGGCATAGGTGAATTACCTCTTACAACCGCAACTGATCTAAAGATGTCAATCACGTGTGACATCGAAAGAGTGTCCCCGAGGGCCAAGCCGGTTATAACTCCGCGCAGAAACCACTTTGGGCCATCGACCCCGATGAACTTGGCTAGACGGAATCCGCCATCGGCATTAGGTATCTGAGCATTTAGTTCTGGGCCGAGGGGGCCAATCACGCTTTCAGTCCTGCCGTTTTGAGCGATGATGGACTGCTCCAAAGCAGAGCGAATCTCATGCCAAACTCCATCATTTCCAGGAGCGCTAAATGCTTGGAGCTGCAACGTAGAGCCTTTGTGTTCAACCGTCAGGGCGACCACTTTGCTAGTAGCCTCTTCAACTTCTAGCTTGTAGAGAACGTCGTCACGCATTGGTAGCTGAATTGCGCCAAAATCGATGCTGGGCCGAACCTGAATCAATTCGGTGATGTCAAATGGTCCTGCACTTAGGCGATCGATTGGGCCAGACTTGGTAGTGCCGTAGTTGTCCATTTATGTTGTCCCTGTAGATCCGAAGCCTGCTTGACCGCGATCAGTACCAGGAAGCTTGGCAACTGGAATGAAATTTGCCTGCTCCACACTTTGAATAAGTAGTTGCGCGATGCGATCACCCACCTCAACATCAAAGGGTTCACTTGAAGAGTTAAAAAGCGTAACCATAATCTCCCCCCGATATCCAGCGTCGATGGTTCCT
>JBIIXH010000068.1:0-5575 GCA_044338475.1 Rhodoluna sp. | reverse complement strand
CTTGATTCAACTGGAGCTCCGCTCAAGCTAGCTCCAGGAAACACCTGGGTGGAGCTGATGCCAACCACCTCAAAGATCACCATTACCCCTGGACCTGCTCTACCAAGTCCAACCCCTAGCCCGAGCACCAGCCCAAGCCCTTAGAGCCCAGTAATTTACTTGGATTTGAGGCTAGTCCTCGAAGGGCTCCCGCCCAGCTGCTAGCTCCCAAGGCGTGGCCTTGATTGCTTCCTTAGAGACCAGAGGAGACGGGCCATTGACGAAATCCTCATAGACGATTTCGATTATCCGACTTGCTGACTCGCCAGGGTGAGGCGAGCTTGCTTCGACTAGCTTGCGAATCTCTTTCTCACGGCTTGGCAAAGAGTGAGTCTTTGCTTTCTCAATCATTCCAGTGAGCTCGGCAAAGTCTTTCACGCTGATCGAACTTGCCGCAGCAATTTCGCCTGTTGCACTGAACTTCCAGTGGCCTTCATTTTCAAAAAAGATTGCAGGCTTTCCTGTCACAAGGGGATACTCCCCAAGAAAAGATATTCCGTCAGTTACTAAAACATCGGTAGCTAAAAACAAACCAGCATAAGAACCATCTTCATCCACCGCAGTGTTTGGTAATTCACTCCAAGCTTTTCGCCAAGAGGACAATTCGACAGCATCAATGACTTTTCTGTCAGTTAGTGTTCCCCAAAGGAATGGATGTGGACGTAAAACAATCTGAAGGTCTTGATTTGCTTTCGCAAATTCCAGCATTTGGATATAAATCTTTGAAAAATTCCCGAAGTTATACCAGTGAGGTGAATAAGAATGATGCGGAGCCCAAATAATTTTGAACTTACCTTCTTCAAGTGGCCACGATGACTTTCCAGCTTCTGCCTCATCCGCCAAGTTGTCTATTTTTGGAGAACCAGTGAAGTGAACGTGGCTATTGCCACGTTCAGTTAACGCATATGCGTCAATAACTTCTCGTTCTTGAGTGAAAACAAGCGAGGCAAGTTGGTGGAGACGCTGTGTAAACAGATGAGTAGCTACCGGAGCGTCACCTTGACCCCCTCCTGGTTCATCATCAGGCTCGTCCACCATCACAAGAGAAAAATATGGGATGTAGGCGAGCCTGGTGAACTCCACCAGATGATCAAATCGCATCGCTGGCTGGTAGTTTCGCTGCCAGGGGTAGTTCACAAAGACATAGTCAGGGGCCAAATCTTTCAAAACAGCTAAACCTTCCTGGTTTGAGCTTTCTGATCCTCCGGAATTAAGTCGAATGTGGGGGATTCCTGCTCTTTCGAAGAAGGCATGAGCCTTCTCCTCTTGGGCATAGGCCAATTGGCCAGTTAGCTTTCTAGGCATGGACACCACAATTGGCTCAAAACGGGGGTCTTTGACCATTTTTCGGTAAATCTCGTCAAGAGCATCCCAAGCCTCAAAATACAGTCCTAAAAACACGACTTTGATGGGTTCCATTCCCCAAACCTAGCAAAGTCCAGAGAGACAACTGATTTGATGAAATGAGAATAATTTGGCCATACAAGACAAGGTTATGAAGGCAAAAACAGGGTGCCAACTATCGATTGCCAAATTGGCTATTTGAACGTCACGCTAATATGGCGGTTGGAGCCACCGCACACCGATGCCCAGTTTGGGGCAATACTTACAAGGGGAATTAGATTATGCTCGGGGCGAATTTTGGTCAAAGGATGGCTTTAATCAGCACTCCTAGCCAGAATCGCTCGGAAAAACCAATCTCTTGGTTACGCAAAAGATTTGCTTTAATCGCACTGATAATTTTGTTTTCCTTGGGACTTGGAAGTGGATTCTCCGCACAAGCAAGCACCTCAGTTACCAACGTCGAAGCTACCGCAGGGGTAGATCGAGCAGAGCTGACTTGGACCGCTCCAACTAACTCGGGATTTGATTTTTCATTCAACGGTCTGAACTACAACAGTGTTTTCGTGGGCTCAAACACTTACATCACATTTGGTGAAGGGTCTTGGTTCTACTCAGGGCTCTCAGCAAACAACCCAGCACTTCCTGGAGTTCACATGTGTGCTAAGGACAATTCCTATCAAAGAGTACAGTTTTTGGTCAATAACTCTGTTGTACCAAATGAGCTTCGAATTCGTTACGAGGGAAACTCGGGAACACGTGGCACCGTAGGATCTCCGGGGATCGTTTATGAAGCAGTTTTTTATAGGGGCCTAAGCTACTTCGATCTCCTAATAGGTTCAAACAATTCTTGCCCGAGCGGAACCCGATTGATTACAAATGGATCCTCCGCACTTAGCAACCCCAATTTTGCCCCCAACACTAGCTGGAGAATCACCGGAGGCACTGCAACCCAAAACGGCCAAGCAGCTAGCTGGCTAGGGAGCTCCTTGGCCTCGGTTGCCCCAAATTCCCTTGGATTCACTTCCGTTCAAGAAGGTGACGTTGATGATTCCTTTGTTCAAATTCCAGCTGTACCAGCTGCGCCATCAGGTTACGCAGTCAGGTATTCGAGTAACAACGGCTCAACATGGACTACATTTACGTCAAACACAGGCTCAACCTTAACATCAGCTACCGTGACAGGCCTCACTGTGGAATCAACATATATCTTCCAGGTGGCCCCAGTAAGAGGAGGTGTTGTTGGAGCTTGGTCTACATCCTCGAGCCCAGTAACGCTAGCCCCTGTCGCTCCTACCGTAACTTCAACTGTGGCCCCAACATCAAACAGTGTCGGCGGTGCAATTCTCCCAGGTTCAGTTCTTACTCCAGCATTTACTTACGCAGGAGCGCCAACCCCGACCAGAACGTTCACGTGGGAATCCACTTCATCACTCAGCGGCACGCCGGTCTGGGAGACAATCTCGGGCGCAACTTCTGCAACATACACAATCCCGGCAAGCGGGGTTGGAAAGTTCTTTAGAGCGGTTGTAACTGCGTCCAATTCCGCAGGCACAACCCCCGCGACCCCATCGAGCCCAACGGCCGTTACTGGGTTGGCAGTTTTGTCTGCTCCAGATCTTAATACCAACTCAGATTCTGGCTCGAATAACACAGACAACATAACTTCGGATAACACACCAACATTGGACTTCACGGGTATAACTCAGGGCGCAACAGTAACAGCCGTAGCAACGAAGGCTTCTTCCAGCATTAGTTGTACAACAAGTCCTGCTGGTGCAGGTGGTACGGCAAGTTGCACTCTAGACAACCGCTCCCTCTCTGATGGCACTTGGTCCGTTACTGCAACGCAGAATCTGAATTCTCAGACCTCGTTAGCATCGCCTGCTTTGTCTCTAGTAATAAAAACAACGAAACCTTCAATCACTACAAGCTCTCTATCTAGGGATGCAAATATCGCCAACAAGGTCAATGTCTCACTAACCTTCAGCGAGTCCATAAGTGAGAATGACATCGCTGGGGTTGAAGTATCTAACGGGTGGACGTTTACTACTCCTTCATTCAGCGGGTCGGGTGCAACTTTTAGCGCCACTAAAACAGGCAATGTTTCGGACAGGCTTGTTCTTACCATTCCGGGAGGCTTTGCAATAGATTCACACGGCAACACTTCCACTGAAAGTACTTTGACTCTGCCGGACAACGTATCTCCGACACTAACTATGACTTCTACAGCCGGTAGTAGTGCTACTACTCGAGATCTCCAGTTTGTCGTCACTGGCAACGAACCTTTGAACTGTTCCACTTTGACAACAAGTGACTTTAACCTGACAAAACTGAGAATTGACTCTGTCACTGCTCACCTAAGCGATAGCAGAAAGTGCTTGATCAGCGCCGTATCGTTAGTGTCACCGGGAACCCCTGACAACAGCATCATTGCTGCCAAGAGCTCCGGATTCTCTGTATCCGATTCCGAGGGTCAGACACAGGTAGCTATTGGAACAGGCAGCAGCCTAACCGTCGAAGTGACAATTGCTAATGCAGCTTCCGGAGGAGCTCTATTTACCCCAATTTCTGGATCCGTGCCAGCACAGCTACCTTTTTCTAAGCCGACCAAGGTTATGGGGAACCTGACCCAAGCGCTTCAAGAGGCCCTGATTGCTCAAAATGTCGTTTCGGCACCTGTGGGATCTCCTGGCATTAAAATCGAGTCTGATTTTTCACATGTAAGTGGCTCGGACACCATTGCGGTTACAGAGTCACGCACAATTAACACGGGCGAAAAAGTTGAGCTTCGAGTTCGGGTCTCGCCTACAATGCAATTAACTCACGACACCGTCGCCTATATGAAAAAGGGTGGAACCTGGTTCTACTTGGGTCGGGCTAATTTTGACACCGACTGGGCTAACTCAGATGCTATTTCTCTAGGTGACCCAGGTACCTACATATTCAAGGTCTTTCTCGTTTCTAAGTCACAAACAGTGCTAAGTGCAAATGTGCCGAGTGCCTCTTTTTCTTCCTCAATCAGGGTTATTGAAAACTTTATGGTTTTCAATACGGCTCTAACGGATTCGACCGTTAACGCCACAAGTGACCAAAGCCTACAGGTAGATCTCACCGTAAACGGAAATGCAGTTCCGGTAGCTGCGCCACCAGCTCCTGCACCAACCCCGACTCCTTCGCCAGTTGCGACTCCTTCGAGCACGCCAAGCCCTAGCGCCTCCCCAACCGTTAGGGCTACACCGACTCCAACACCAACCCCGACTGCCTCGCAAGCACCAATTGCCGCTGCAACACCAACCCCTAGTCCTTCGTTTACTCCAGCAACTTCAATTCCAGCAATTGTTCCTGCGCTGGGTGCTCGAGTCGCACCTCAGCCAACCGAGCCCCCAAACCCAATTGCCAACTTGGCTCCAACGATTGCAATTCCCGAGATCACCCCTGGTGAACCTGTCGCTAACCCAGCAATTGGCGCGACCGGTGACGACGATGCGCCTCCCCAAGAATTTAGCCCTTTATCTAGCCCAGAAGGAATTGTTGCAGCAGCCCAAGCGGCAACAGCCGCCGTAACAATTGCTGCCTCTGTCGGCGCTGCTGCGGCAGCAGCTCTAGGTGCGGCAGCAGGCGCCGCGGCCGGAGCGGCAGGTGCGGCTGGTGCGGCTGGTGCCGGAGGAGCAGGATCATCAAGCGCAGGATCATCAAGTAGTTCTAGCTCGTCGTCTAGTAGCTCTTCAACCTCAGCCTCAGGGGGTGAGGGAGAAGGAGACCTGTCAGAGATTGAAGTTGCTCAGGAGAATCTAACTCTGACTAAAGAGAGCTGGGGAGATCGGCTTTGGTTATTTAGTATCCCGTTTATGACGTTCTTCGATCGGCGATCTCACAATGCCGCTGAACGAGTTGCAAGGTTCTCGCCATTCGTTGCCAAGCTAATAAATGATGGTGCTTATGTTCGAGCGATGCTTGGAACGCTTAGCTTGCTGGGCCCAATTCTCGCCGCAATCGTTGGATTGATTGCCATAAATGAAAACGCTGCAGAAATTGCAGCCGGCGAATACTCCAAGATAATTACTCCTGGTTGGGAATTGCTCCTAATCATCGCAATCCTTGGAGCCTTTGATGCCTCTGCTGGCTTCGTTGGAGCGACTGTATACATAGTTGGAAGCATCTTCACCGTCGGGCATGTGCCTGATGTCGGTGA
>JBIIXH010000066.1:0-5666 GCA_044338475.1 Rhodoluna sp. | reverse complement strand
TCTGCGATGTCGCGGAAGAATACGTTCGGGCTCTTTCCACCAAGCTCCAGTGTTACTGGAATGATGTTCTCCGATGCATACTGCATGATCAAACGGCCAGTTGTGGTCTCACCGGTGAAGGCAACCTTGGCAACTCGCTTCGATGAAGCAAGAGGCTTTCCAGCCTCAACACCGAATCCGTTGACGATGTTCACAACACCAGCAGGGATTACATCCTTGATTAGATCCATCAAGAAGTGAATCGAAACTGGAGTCTGCTCCGCAGGCTTTAGAACAACACAGTTTCCTGCAGCTAGTGCTGGAGCAAGCTTCCAGGTGGCCATAAGAATTGGGAAGTTCCAAGGGATGATCTGTGCAACAACACCCAGTGGCTCGTGGAAGTGATACGCAACGGTGTCAACATCTAGCTCACCGATTGATCCTTCTTGCGCACGGATTGCTCCTGCGAAGTAACGGAAGTGATCGATTGCTAGGGGAATGTCAGCTGCCATGGTTTCGCGAACGGCTTTACCGTTTTCCCATGTTTCAGCAACTGCAATCTTCTCTAGGTTTGCCTCCATGATGTCGGCAATCTTTAGAAGCATGTTGGAGCGTTCTGTAACAGAAGACTTGTTCCAAGTCACTGCTGCTTTGTGTGCTGCATCAAGAGCCTTCTCGACATCTTCTGCGTTTCCACGTGCAACTTCACAGAATGTCTTTCCGTTTACTGGAGATGCATTCTCGAAGTATTGGCCAGATGATGGCTTTACGTACTGGCCACCAATCCAATGGTCATAGCGGGGTTTGTATTCCGCGACTGAACCGGGTTGTCCCGGAGGAGCATAAATGGTCATTTAGTTTCCTTCCTTCGTAGAGCCTCGTTGCCCTGCGACTAATTGGACACTACGCCTGTCTAAGGGGTCCGTCAAATGGAGAAAACTTACTCAACAAAACTGGGCAGTTGGGCGGAAACTAGGCCTCTGGGTAGAAGTTGACTGCGCCCCGAACCCAGACGGTGACCTTCATGCCGATCTCTGGAGCGAAGGGTCCTGAGGACCTGGCGCGAATAAGTTGCTGTGGAGTTTGGACATCCACGACTGCGTCGTGGCCAAAGAACTGTCTTCCAACTACGGTTGAGTCACCGTTTAGATCAGGCTGCAAGTAAAAATTCTCTGGCCGAATGGCAACTTTTCCGCGGCTTCCCTCAGCGGAGGAATTGAGCGGAGTTAGTTTCCCAAGCGATGTGACAACTTTTCCTGATTCAATAACCCCAGGAACGATAACCGAATCTCCCAAGAAAGTCGCAACCCCTAAATCAACCGGCGAAGAGTAAATCTCTCTCGGGTTACCAATTTGAGCAAAGTTTCCATCGCGAAGTAGGGCAACACGATCGGCAATAGATAAAGCTTCTTCTTGATCGTGGGTCACCAAGATTGTGGTACTACCGGTCTTATCGAGCACTTCACGAACATCATCGCGAATTCGCCCACGAAGCTCGGCATCTAGTGCAGAAAACGGCTCATCCAACAAAATCAGTTCAGGCTCTGGTGCAAGAGCTCGAGCCAAAGCCACGCGGTGCTTTTGACCGCCAGATAGAGAAGCGCTATCTGAATTTTCAAAAGCACTCATCTGCACTAGCTCGAGAAGAGCCTTGACTCTCGAAGCCTTTGCTTCTTTAGAAACACCCTTGAGTCCAAAAGCAATGTTGTCAAAAACGTTTAGGTGTGGGAATAGAGCTGCATCTTGTGGAACGTAGCCGACCTTGCGAGCCTGAGCCGCCACAAACACCCCATCGGCTGCCATTTTCTTTCCTGAAATTAATATCTCTCCGGTGTCTGGAGAATCGAACCCTGCAATCAGGCGGAGCAGCGTAGTTTTTCCCGAACCAGATGCTCCAAGAACAGAAACAAACTCTCTGGGTGAAATTTCAATCGAGAGATCCCGCAGGACAGGCTGACCACCAAAGGATTTGTTGAGGTTGGAGACTCTTAGCGTCGAACTCACTGGTAACGCTCCATCTCCATAGGTTCTAGATCTTTTCTGATAGCTCGATTTAGAAGCCAAGCTGGAAAGCCAGCCAGCACTACCAAAAGTAACGCATAAGGTGCCGCAGCGGAAAAAGCAGCTACCGAAGTCTCAGTCCAAAGCCTGGTTGCTAAGGTTTCCATACCGGTTGGACGCAACAATAAAGTTGCTGGGAGTTCTTTCAAGACTGTAAGTATCACCAGAGTGGTTGCTGCAAAAATACCAGGACCAGCAATAGGTAAAACGACTTTGCGAAGAGTTTGCATAGTAGTCAAACCAAGCGATGAGGAAACTTCGTCTAGTGCCTTAGGTGACTGCCGTATTGGTGTTGACACTGCAGCCAAGGCGTTTGGTAAAAATAATGCCAGGTAAGCAACGAGAACCAACAAAGTGGTTTGGTAAACCCATGGCACAACTTGGTTTGAGAAAAACACCAGCGCTAAAGCAACAACAATTCCGGGGGTTGCATGTGTGAGCCAAACTGATCGCTCTAAAACAATTGTGAGTCTTCGGCGATGCCTGATTGTCAAAACGGCAATCGCAAGTGCAGCGAAGGAGGTCAGTAATCCTCCAGAAACTGCCAACCCGATTGAGTTTGCCAATGCACCTAGAACCACCAACCAATCAACCGAACCAAAACCTTCGATACTCCAGCGCAGCAAACTACCAAGCGGCACCAGCAAGCTGAGCGTTGCAAGTATCAGTAACAGAAGAAACATCGGAATTTGCCAAGCTCCGAGTTCTACTCGACTAAGCCTGCCTGCAATTTTCCCAGTGGCAAATTTTTGTCCCCTTGCTTTGGATTCAAAGTAGAGAACCAAGATAGTAACCAGCACCAAAACAAGCGCTAGCGCAGCAGCCTGGTTTCGATCGAAGCTTGCGCGGTAGGCGTTATAGATGGCCCTAGTGAAAGTGTCGTAGCGAACAATGCTAACTGCTCCAAAATCACTCAACACATACAGGGCAGAAAGCAATCCACCGGAGACCGCTGCTGTTCTAATGTTTGGCCAAGTGACTTTTCTAAAAACTTGAAACCTTGTTGCGCCTAGTGATTGGGCAACCTCTTCGGTTCCAGCATCAAATCGAACGAGCGCTGCGGAGACTGCCAGGTAAACCAGCGGTGCGGTGCCAACAGTAAGTAGCAGCCAAGCTGCGAAGAAACCATTGAAGCCAGGAATTACGGCAATCCACGCGTAGGCAGCCACATAAGAAGGTATAGCAAGAGGTAATGCTGCCAGAACAGAAAAGGTTTTCCTCCCTGGCAAGTTCGAACGAACAGCTACCCAAGCTTGCATAGAACCTAGAACTACAGCCGATACCGAAACCGCGAGGGCAAGAGAAAGTGAGTTAATTACTAGCTCAAGAGTTCTGGTCTGAAAGATTAATTCCACAACCTGGCTAAACCCAATGCTGGCAACTCGAACTAGCAGGTAAATCAAGGGGATGAGAGAAATCAGCACGGCCGAAACCGCCACTAGCAAGATAGCCAGTGGTGGCCTCGACTTAGGTGCTGAAATCAGAGCAGCCTCGCCTCTTGAATCAGTTTGAGAGTTTCTTCGAGAGAGTCAAGATCGGATAAATCGATATCCGGTGCCTTGATGTCACCAAATGGCTTGACGCCGGCAACGTCTGGAACGCCAGTCAGTGAATACTCCCTCGTTCTTTCAACGAAGTATTTTTGAGCAGTTTCGCCAAGAAGCCACTTTACAAATACATTGGCGCTGGGGTTATCGGAGACAGTCGCAACGCCAGCAACATTGATTAGGTTTCCGGCGTCTTGATCTTCAAACCAAACCAGCTCGGAATTCATGTTGCCAACGCCTTTTTCGTTCTCCAATTCGAACCAGTAGTAGTGATTGATTAGACCTGCGTCAACGACTCCGTCTTCCACCGCTTGGAGTATCAAACCGTTCTTCTCGAATAGAACCGCATTTTCTTTCATTGCATCGAGAAACTCTTTTGCCGCCTGGTCACCTTCAGTTATTCGGATGGCCGTAATGAATGCTTGGAACGAAGCATTAGTTGGCGCGATTGCAATGCGGCCCTTCCAGCTTGGATCCATCAGGTCCTTATAGGAAGTTGGAAGTTCGGTTACCTTTGCAGGGTCTACGACCAATACTCTTGCTCGACCAGACACTCCAACCCACTGCGAGTCTTTTGATTTATAGGAAGCATCAACTAGGTCAGTGATCTCGGTCGGAAGCGATTTGGTTAGACCTTCCTTTGCGAGCGCGCCCAGTGCTCCGGCATCCTGGGAGAAGAAGACATCTGCTTGAACATTCGATCCTTCTTCAAGGATCTGGGCTGCTAATTCAGCTGAATCACCGTATCGAACGTTTACATCTATACCTGTTTCTTTCGTGAAGGTATCCAGAAGCTCGGATATCAAAGCTTCACTTCTACCGGAATAAATGGTGATTGACTCGGAAGAGTTTTCTGATGAGGTTGTACATCCACTTAGGGCGATTATTGGCACTAGCGCGAGCGCGGCTAGGAAGTAACTTTTTTTCTTCTTATTCAATTGGCGCTTCTTTCAGTTTCGGATCGAATATCATTTCGACCGTCTGGTTTGCCTAGCAGCGGCTGCAACTAGGACTTCTTGTTGGGCTTCAGGAGTTCTTATCTTCCCCCTCTTCGCCCTCTTCGTCTTCGTAGAGGTCGGCCCACTTGTCTTCGTAATCAGGCTCAGCCGAGCTTGATGTTGTGGTGAGTTCTTTTTCCAGCGCGCTGTAGTCGGTAGAAGGGCTGAAGTACTTCAGCTCGCGAGCTACTTTGGTGTGCTTTGCTTTTTGACGGCCACGCCCCATGGCGAGACCCCCTTTTTTTATCTTGGCCACGCCGATAAAGACGCAGAATTGATGAAATCTACTACAAGTTTAGCATCCAGGCACCCTGTTTGGTCTAGAGCAATATTGAGGCTGTGAGAAAGCTGACTGCAGGAACCAGCAGATTCAAAACAATATTCAGTGACGCCCTACCCAGTTGCCTCTTGGCAAACAAGTCGTGGGTTTGAGCAGCAAAAGTTGAAAAAGTTGATAACCCACCCGCCAGACCAACTATTAGCCAGGCGCTCTCAAGTGATCCATCCACTGCCAACCCTGCAATAAATGACCCAATAGCGTTGGCAAGCAAGATTCCCCAAGGAAGTTTTCCCTGCCAATAGCTGAGCCAGAATCTAACGACCGCACCAAAGCCACCGGCGAGGGCTACCAATACAAAACTTGTCGCGAGCGTCATCTCTTACCCGCAACAATCAGACCTAATCGGTAAGCAGCAACACCAATTACTAGTTGCATCAGAACCACTAGCCAGTAAGTGGCACCGAGGTCAGATAGCCCTAACTCAGCGCTAGCGGTAATCACCGCTAGTCCGCTCATTGTCGTAAAGCCACCTAGTAATCCAACACCCCAAAATGACTGTTGCTTTGGCCCAGCAAAGAACTTATGGACGCTGACAAAACCCAAAAGGGCAGCACCCAAGAGATTCACGAAGCTGGTGACAATGATTTGTCCCTGCGGCAAATTGCCAACCAGGAGTTCGATTGAGTATCTAATTGAGGTTCCGATAGCTCCGCCTGCAAAAACCAGCGGTAGCAATTGTTTCGAAACCATGGGCATGGGGTAGATGCTACCCGCACATGGTGGCTCCGACCGGCATCGATC
>JBIIXH010000065.1:0-5691 GCA_044338475.1 Rhodoluna sp. | reverse complement strand
GATCTCAAAAGTGTCCTAGTCATAGGTAGTGGGCCTATCGTCATCGGTCAAGCCTGCGAGTTTGATTACTCGGGGACTCAGGCTTGCCGCGTCTTGAAAGAAGAGGGCGTTCGAGTCATTCTTGTGAACTCAAATCCTGCGACCATCATGACTGACCCTGACTTTGCTGATGCAACCTATGTGGAACCGATCACTGCAGAGGTGATTGAGGCAATCATTGCCAAGGAGCGGCCCGACGCTATCCTTCCAACACTTGGAGGACAAACAGCTCTCAATGCCGCAATGAAGCTACACGAGCTCGGTGTTTTAGAGAAGTATTCCGTCGAGCTTATTGGAGCAAATGTTGCTGCAATTCAAGCGGGGGAGGACCGAAGCGCCTTCAAGCAGATTGTTCTTGATTCTGGTGCGGATGTTGCCAAGTCGGTTATTGCGCACGATCTAGATGAAGCTCTTGCTGGTGCAAAAACCTTGGGCTATCCGGTTGTGGTTCGCCCTTCCTTCACAATGGGCGGATTGGGTTCAGGATTCGCTTACAACAAAGAGGATCTGATCAGAATCGCAGGCGCGGGTCTGCAGGCGAGTCCAACTAGTGAAGTTCTGTTAGAAGAGTCGATTCTTGGTTGGAAAGAATACGAACTCGAGCTAATGCGAGATAGGAACGACAATGCGGTCGTTGTTTGTTCAATCGAGAACGTTGACCCGGTTGGGGTTCACACCGGAGATTCGATTACAGTCGCTCCAGCTCTTACGCTTACGGATCGTGAGTATCAGAATCTTCGAGACATTTCGATACAGATTATTAGAGCAGTTGGTGTTGATACCGGTGGTTGCAACATTCAATTCGCGGTGAATCCGCTCAATGGTCGGGTTATCGTGATCGAAATGAACCCTCGTGTGTCAAGGTCCTCTGCCCTCGCATCAAAGGCAACGGGATTCCCTATTGCGAAGATTGCAGCAAAACTTGCCCTTGGCTATACCTTGGATGAAATTCCTAACGACATAACGGGTGTAACGCCGGCCAGCTTTGAGCCCACCTTGGATTATGTCGCCGTTAAGGTTCCTAGGTTCGCCTTCGAAAAATTCCCAGCTGCGGACTCAACTCTTACGACAACGATGAAATCAGTTGGTGAAGCAATGGCAATAGGTCGGACCTATAGCCAGGCTCTTCAAAAGGCGTTACGTTCTCTTGAGAAGAGAGGTTCGTCTTTTCACTGGGGCCAAAACATCACCCCACTGCAGGAGCTAGTTGAGATTATTCGAAAGCCCACCGACGGGCGGATTGTAAATGTTCAGCAAGCCCTTCTAAAGGGTGCGTCAATTGATCAAGTGTTTGAAGCCACCAAGATTGATCCATGGTTTCTTGATCAGATTGTGCTAATCAATGAGGTCGCCGAAAAGGTTCGATCCGCAAAGAATCTCGACGTAGAGACACTTAGGCACGCAAAGATGCACGGGTTCAGTGATTCGCAGATTGCACAATTGCGTCGAATGAGCGAGCTCGACGTTAGAAACATTCGTCACGAAATGGGTCTCCGGCCTGTATTCAAGACTGTTGACACCTGCGCGGGAGAGTTTCCAGCACTCACCCCTTATCACTACTCAACCTACGAGCAAGAAACCGAAGTCATTGCCAGTGATCGGAAGAAAGTGATAATTCTTGGGTCTGGCCCCAACCGAATTGGCCAGGGCGTTGAGTTCGATTACTCCTGTGTCCACGCGTGTTTCGCTCTCTCAGAAGCTGGCTACGAAACAGTCATGATCAACTGCAATCCGGAAACCGTTTCTACTGATTACGACACGTCCGACAGGCTCTATTTCGAGCCGATGACTCTTGAGGATGTTCTTGAGGTTATCCACGCTGAGTCTGCTTCCGGTCAAATCGTTGGAGTAATTGTCCAGCTTGGTGGTCAAACTGCACTCGGGCTCGCACAGGGTCTGAAAGATGCGGGTGTTCCCATTCTTGGAACATCTCCCGAATCCCTCGATCTAGCAGAAGATAGGGGAGCGTTCTCAAAGATTCTTGACCAGGCAGGACTACTTAGCCCGGCAAATGGAACCGCTACCAACCTCGAAGAGGCCAAGACTGTCGCGGAGAGAATTGGATACCCGGTTCTCGTTAGACCTTCTCACGTTCTTGGCGGTCGCGGAATGGAGATTGTTTACGAGTCGCAGGGGATGAACGGCTACTTTGCTCGTATAGAGGGTCAAGCGATTGTTGGCCCAGAGCACCCTCTCTTAGTTGACAGGTTCTTAGACGATGCGATTGAAATCGACATCGACGCTTTATACGACGGAGTTGAGCTCTACGTGGGTGGTGTCATGGAGCACATCGAAGAAGCTGGGATTCACTCTGGGGATTCCAGTTGCACACTTCCCCCTATTACTCTGAGCGAGTCTCAAATCAAGAGAGTGCGTGACGCAACCGAATTAATCGCCAAGGGTGTTGGCGTGAAGGGCCTCATTAACGTTCAGTTCGGTCTGGCAGCGGACGTGCTCTATGTTCTCGAGGCTAATCCGAGAGCCTCACGTACGGTTCCGTTTGTATCCAAAGCTTTGGGTATTACTCTCGCTAAAGCTGCCTCTTTAGTGATGGTGGGTAAGTCAATTCACGAACTTCGTGCTGAGGGTCATCTCCCGTTAGTAGACGGAGTGGTGTCTTTACCTGGCGACCCAATCTCAGTCAAAGAGGCAGTGTTGCCTTTCAAGCGCTTCGCAACTCCAGAAGGAAAATACGTTGACTCACTGCTGGGTCCAGAGATGAGATCTACTGGCGAGGTTATGGGTATTGATGTTGACTTTCCAACTGCCTTTGCGAAGTCACAGGCAGCCGCTGGCAGTGCGCTACCAGTTTCTGGAAAGATCTTTGTATCGGTGGCCGATCGAGATAAACCTCAGATGCTATTGCCGATTAGGCGCCTTGCTCAACTAGGTTTTGAGATCCTTGCAACCGAGGGTACTGCCCAGATCCTGCAACGTCACGGAGTGTCCGCAACAGCAGTTAGAAAGCACAGCCAAGGCCCTTCGGAAACATTGGGTCCAACCATCGTAGAACTTATTACTGCCGGCGGGGTAGATGTCGTAGTAAACACTCCCACTGGCGCAGCTGCAAGGCGCGACGGTTATGAAATCAGAGCAGCGACTACTGCAGCAGATAAGCCAATCTTTACTACCATCGCGCAGTTAAGTTCCGCTATTGGATCTTTCGAGTCAGTTATCGCAGGACCCTTCTCTGTCCGTTCATTGCAGGAATACGCGCAGGATAGAAAGATTGCTCTTGGACAGTAGTTTCGGACAAAGACTTCAGAATGTTTTCTCTGCGAAGGGCCAGCTATGCGTTGGTCTAGACCCTAGTTCGGATCAGCTCGATAAGTGGGGTCTCGATTATTCAGCCGCTGGTGCAGAGCGGTTTTGCAACCTCATAATCGATGCCTGCCAGAGCAAGATCGGCATCTTGAAGCCGCAAGTTTCTTTTTTTGAGCAGTTTGGGCCAGAGGGATTTGCTACTTTGCAAAGGGTTCTACATAGAGCACACAATGATGGTTTCCTCGTTATCGCCGATGCAAAGCGTGGAGACATTGGTAGCACAATGGATGGCTACGCAAGTGCCTGGATCGCTGTTGAAGCCCCGTTTCTCGCGGACGCGATCACCGTTTCACCATATCTGGGACCCGAGTCACTTAGTTCATTTTGCTCAACTGCAACATCTAACCAAAAAGGAGTCTTTGTTCTTGCCGCTACTTCCAATCCAGAGGCTAGGTTGTCCCAGGCTGCCTCTATCGAGGGAAGCCTGAGTGTTGCCGGGAATGTCGTTTCCTTCGCAAGTAGTGTCCGAGACGATGTGTTTGGTTCTGTAGGAGTCGTCCTGGGGGCGGAGACAGACCTGCGTGCTATGGGAATTGCGATCGCCGATCTAGCTTCCATCCCTATTCTTGCACCGGGCTTTGGAATGCAGGGTGCCAAGCTAACTGACGCATTCAAGCTATTTGGATCGCTGGCCTCAAACGTCATCTTTAGTGTCTCTAGATCGGTTGCAGGGGATAACCTTGCTGGTTTGCAAGATAGAGTGCAGAGTGCAGTAGATGAACTACAGATTGGTCTTTCACGATGATTGAGTCCGCGAAGCTCGTTGTACTTTCTGGTCCCTCCGCGGTCGGTAAGGGAACTCTTGCAAAGTTCATCATCGACAATAATTCGGACTTCACACTCTCAATCTCCGCTACAACAAGACCCCCGCGCACGGGTGAGGTTGATGGAGTTTCATACTTGTTTGTATCAGAGGCCGTGTTCTCTGAAATGGCAGAGTCCAATGAACTTCTCGAGTGGGCGACAGTCCATGGCGCACATCGCTATGGCACACCCAAGTACCCGGTCCTCGAGGCCCTTAGTCTTGGGCAGAATGTTGTTCTTGAGATTGATGTTCAAGGCGCTTTTCAGGTTAAAAGGTCATTTCCGAATGCCGTTTTGGTTTTTGTTAACCCTCCTAGCTTCGAAGAGCTTGAGTCCCGCATGGATAAAAGAGGCACTGAATCCCTTGAAGACAAGCTCAGGAGGCTTGAAACCGCCAAAACAGAGCTATCCCAGTCGGATTCTTTTGATTTTCAGGTGATTAATGACGAGGTAGCAAGATGTGCCCAAGAAGTCGTAGACTTAGTTAAATCCAAATAATCGCAGGGAAGTTTGTCATGTCAGAAAAGCTTGAAGGAATTGTTTCGCCGTCCATCGATAACCTAATGGACCGCGTGGACTCAAAGTATGAACTTGTTATGTTCGCAGCCAAGCGCGCTCGTCAAATCAATGACTACTATTCCTCGCTACATGAAGGATCTCTTTTCAGCAACGTTGGCCCACTTGTTGATGTAACCATTGACGAAAAGCCTTTGACTATTGCTCTTAATGAAGTTGACCAGGGTCTACTCACCAAGAAAAACCTAGACTAAACGGCCCAAGCAAATTGGCTAACGTAATCGTTGGTGTCACTGGCGGGATAGCCGCGTACAAATCCGCATCACTAATAAGATTGTTTACCGAAGCGGGACATAGCGTACAAGTAGTAGCAACCTCAAACGCAACCAGATTCATTGGCAAAATCACACTGGAAGCTCTCTCGCATAATCGAGTTGAAATCATCGACCCTGATCTGTTTACAGACGTTGAGGGTGTTAAGCATGTTGCTTTAGCTAAGGCTGCGGACCTGGTTGTTGTTGCCCCAGCTACAGCATCATTCATAGCGAAGGTGGCTTCCGGCATAGCCGATGATCTCTTAACAACCACAGTCTTGACCGCGACCTGTCCAATTGTTGTCGCTCCCGCAATGCACACGGAGATGTGGGATAACGTGGCCACGGTTTCGAATGTTTCGACGTTGAAATCTCGTGGGTTTAACATTGTCGAGCCAGGCACCGGAAGACTTACCGGAGAAGATAGTGGAGTCGGTCGACTGGCAGAGCCGGAGACAATATTTGAAGCTGGTAGTGCGTTCTTGGGGGAGAAAACTCTGGCGGGTGTTCGAGTTCTCGTGACAACTGGCGGCACAAGAGAGCGTATCGACCCGGCAAGGTTCATTGGCAACTACTCTTCCGGGAAGCAAGGAATCGCCTTCGCACAAGCGGCAAAGGACATGGGCGCAGTTGTGCATGTTATCGCGGCTAACGTAAGTGACTCACTTCTGGCTGGGTTAGAACACGAAAACGT
>JBIIXH010000064.1:0-5714 GCA_044338475.1 Rhodoluna sp. | reverse complement strand
ATCGGAGATGTTCGCGGACGCGGAGCAATGCAGGCAATCGAGTTCGTTGAGCCAGGAACGATGAATCCAAACGCTAAAGCCGTTGAAGTGGTTTCCAAATATGCCCATAGCCACGGGGTTGTGATCCTGAGCGCGGGAACCCACGGAAACGTAATTAGATTCTTACCGCCACTGGTTATCTCCGATGCACTACTGAACCAGGCTCTCGACATCGTCGAGGCTGGCATCGCATCGCTGTAACTTAGGGAATCAAAATGACAACATTTGCCGATCAACAGCGCCTGGAGCAGCTCTTTGCCAAAGAGGTTGAGCTGTTTATTGAAAAGCATCCTGAATCCAAAAAACTTAACGATAAAGCTGCCGGACCCATGATGAACGGTGTTCCGATGTCTTGGATGAAAAAATGGCCAGGGCCGTATCCGGTTTATGTTGCTAGCGCCAAAGGCGCCCACTTCAGCGATGTGGATGGCAATGACTACGTTGATTTCTGTCTAGGTGACACCGGAGCCATGGTTGGACACTCCCCCGACGCATCTGTTGCTGCAATAAAGAAGCAGCTCGACAAGGGAATTACCTTTATGTTGCCAACCGACGACGCTGCCGTTGCCGCGCAAACGCTCGCCGACCGATTCGGTCTGGAGAAGTGGCAATTCACTCTTACTGCAACCGATGCCAACCGTCACATCATCCGTTACGCCCGTCACATCACCGGTCGCAAGAAGATTATGATTCACGACTATTGCTACCACGGAACGGTTGATGAAACTTTTGCAAACCTAGACGATCAGGGCAATACCGTTAGCCGTGCGAATAACATTGGTGCACCTGTTGAGCTAAGTGAAACTACCTGGGTTGTGCCATTCAATGACCTAGCAGCGGCTGAAGAGGCGTTTGCTTCTGGCGAGGTTGCAGCAGCACTTATTGAACCCGCAATGACCAACATCGGTATCGTGCTTCCTGAGCCTGGCTACCTTGAAGGACTTAGAGAACTTGCAACAAAGCACGACGTGATCTTGATTCACGATGAGACCCACACACTTTCTGAAGGTGTTGGAGGTATGACTAGAAGACGTAACCTCTCGCCAGACGCCGTGGTTCTTGGAAAAACAATCGGCGCCGGAATACCAGCTGGAACCTTCGGCATGACCGCAGCCCTTGCTGAGAGAATCGCTAACAGCTTGCACCTAGAACACATCGACGTTGGAGGTATTGGTGGAACCCTTGCTGGAAATGCTCTATCCATGGCTGCTATCCGCGCCACCCTTACGGAAGTGCTCACAGAGGAAGCCTTCGAAAGAATGGAACAGCTTTGCACTGTATGGACCGAAGATGTCCAAGAGATCATCGACGAATTCAACATTCCCTGGCAGGTTAGCCAGCTTGGCTGCCGCGCTGAATACAGCTTTAGAGCAAGCGCACCACTAACCGGTAAAGAGGCGGCCGATGCGGATGATTTCGAATTACAGCAGTATCTGCACTTGCATGCCATAAACAGGGGCGTTCTGATGACACCGTTTCACAACATGGCGCTTATTTCACCTGCGACAACACTGGAAGATGTGAAGCGTCACACCGATCACTTTAGGGAAGCTGCAAAAGCCCTATTTGGCTAGTTTTGCAATTCTCTTGCGCTTTAGCGCTCCACCGAGCTGGAACACCAGCACCAAACCGATTGCAAAAATAAACACCGCAGATCCAATCACGTTTGCCTCCGGAGGAATTCCTCGCAAAGCAGCAGCGTAAACATACTTCGGGAAAGTAATCTCGGTGCCAGAGTTGAAAGCAGTCACGATGTAGTCATCGAAGCTAAGTGCCAGCGATAGCAGCGCTGCGGCCATGATTCCAGGAAGTAGCAGCGGGAAAGTGATTTTCATAAACACTTGGGTAGGCGGCGCATAAAGATCCCTGCCTGCCTCTTCAAGCTTTGGATCTAATGTTGCAATTCTTGCCTTAACCGTTACTACCACGAAGCTAATGGTGAAAAGAATGTGCCCAATGATTACTGTTCCAATACCTCTTGGAATTCCAACGTTGAAAAACTGTGCCGCAAGCCCAGCACCCATAACAACCTCAGGGGTTGCAAGAGGTAAGAACAGCAACAAGTTAGTAGCGGAGCGGAACTTGAATTCGTATCTGGTTACAGCAATTGCAAGCATGGTTCCCAAAATTGTCGACACAATGGTTGCGGTCACGGCAATCAGGATCGAATTTCCAAAGGCCTCACAAACCGCCTCGTTGTTGCAAACCCCAGTCCAGTTATCAAAAGTGAAACCCTGCCAACCAGGGGTGTTCTTGAACGGGTCGTTAAAGGAAAACACGAATGTGTAGCCAATTGGGAACATGAGAAAAATGAAGGCCAGAGAGATATAGGTGGGGAGAAGATACTTGCCCAGGCTGAATTTGTTCAAAGTAGGTCCTCCGTTCCAGTTCTTCTTATGTAGATCGAGATCAGCACCACGATTGCTGCCATCAAAAGAACTGACAGGGCCGATGCGCTCGGGAAATCCTGAATGGTTATGTAGTTGGCTTCAATTACGTTTCCAAGCATCGAGGTATTTGGGCTTCCAAGAAAGTTACCGCTGGCCGTAACGTAGTCACCTGCTATAGGGATAAAAGTCAAAAGAGTTCCAGAAGTGATTCCAGGAATTGAAAGCGGGAAAGTCACCCTCCAGAAAGTACTCGAGGGCTTGGCGTACAGATCACTGCCGGCTTCAAGTAAAGCGGTATCTAAACGCTCAAGGTTCGTATAAAGCGGAAGGGTCATGAATGGAATGAAGTTGTAGGTCAGACCGAAGATAACCACTAAAGAGGATCCGAGCAAGAATTCATTTTCCGCCATGAGGCCAAGGTCTCGAAGCACGGTTGAGATCCAAGAATTCTGACTGAAGACTTGCTTCCACGCAAAGGTGCGAAGCAAGAAGCTAATGAAAAAGGGAGCGATTACCAAGGTGAGAAGCAAAGCCTGCAATACCGGCTTGTTTCTTGCCTTCACTCCAATGAAGTAAGCAATTGGGTAGCTAATCGCCAAGGCCAATAAAGTTGCAAAGGTCGCATAAACAAAAGACCTTACGATTTGGTCAAAATACTCGGAAACGACAAACGCGTAGTTGCCAATCTCAAAACCAGGCTGATAAACACCAATGCCGCCGCCGAGCACTGGGGCTTGAAGAGAAGTTGTAATCAAAGAAGCAAATGGGGTGATGAAAAACAGACCGAGGTAGAACAAACCAGGCAGCAAAAGAAGTAGCAGAATTTTTGGATTCTTTGGCTTCCCTACAGCCTTTAATTTCTTGGCCGATACCTGGGCTGTCATATTGCTAGTTACCTTTGGGCTTCGCTTCAGGAAGATCGGCGAGCCCAAAGCTGTGCTCAACCTTCCAGCTAACCCAAACCTTGGCACCAAGCTCAGTCACTGGAGACTTACCAATGTTCTGAGCGAAAACAGTTACTTCTCCCAGGTTAGGAATCTCGATTAGGTACTGGTTACTAACGCCAGTAAACCTGATGTCGATAATTTCACCAGGGCCAACCACGTTTAGTCCTGAATTCACAGCTGGTTCCGCGTCTTCATGGAAGAAAGCCTTCTCAGGTCTAACACCGATGGCAATTTTTCCTGTGGTCTTTTCCGCACGACTGGTTGGGACCTTAATCTGTCGTCCAGCAACGCTGATGCTCACTGAGTCGCCGGAGGTTTCTGAAACATCACCGACAAAGATGTTGGACTGACCCAAGAACTTAGACACAAACAATGTCTTCGGTCTTTCATAAAGCGCCTCAGGTGCTCCCATTTGCTCGATCCGGCCCTTGTTCATAACCGCAACGGTGTCAGCCATGTCCATAGCCTCTTCCTGGTCGTGGGTCACGTGCAAGAAAGTTAGGCCAACTTCCATCTGAATCGCTTTTAGCTCAACTTGCATTTGGCGTCTTAGCTTCAGGTCCAATGCGCCAAGGGGCTCGTCCAACAAAAGAAGTGACGGGCGATTTACTAGGGCTCTGGCGAGCGCCACTCGCTGCTGCTGTCCACCAGAGAGCTGAGTCGGTCTGCGGTCCCCAAGATGCTCCAACTCAACAAGCTTCAGAGCTTCAGTTGCTTTTGGCAGTGGATCGCTAACTTTTCTTTGGCGAAGACCAAAGGCCACGTTTTCCAAAACCGACATGTGAGGAAACAGTGCATAGTTTTGGAACACGGTGTTTACTGGACGCTCGTGTGGCTTCATACTCGAAACATCTTGATTACCGATCAAGATTTTGCCCTTAGTCGGCGAATCAAGACCTGCAACCAAACGTAGAGTTGTCGTCTTTCCGCAGCCAGATGGTCCAAGGAGTGCGAAAAATTCACCTGCTGGAATCTTTAGGTCAAGATTCTCAATGGCAACGAAACCAGGATATTCCTTCCTGATTCCAACAAGCTCTAGATCTGCACCTCTGGCAACGAACTCGACGGCCAACTAAGCGCCCAGCTGAACTCTGCCCCAAGCGGTTGCGAATGACTGCTCTTCTTGAGCACTCAATGCGCGGAATCCCTTAGTCGAAGCTAGGAAAGCCTCGTCAGGGAAAATCAGCTTGTTTTCTGCCAACTCTGGGTCAAGCTTCACAGCCTCTTCGTAGGCACCAACTACTGGAGTGATGTAGTTCACGAACGCTGCAAGCTCTGCCGCGTTTACTGGATCGTAGTAGAAGTTGATAAGAGCTTCAGCGTTCTTCTTGTGAGTAGCACCCATTGGAACAGTGAACATGTCAGCGGAGATTGTTCCACCGGACTCAGGTATGAAGAAGCCGTACTTTTCAAATCCTGCACCAAAGTTCATCTGAACTACGTCACCAGACCATACAATTCCAGCTACATACTCATCGTTTGCGAAACCGTCCATGTATTCGTTACCTGCAAACGCCCTGATCTTGCCGTCTGCGTATAGTGCAGCGAGGTCGTCGATTACGCTCATGAAGGCATCTTCGGTTAGCGATGAAGCACTTGCGATGTCGATTCCCTTTGACTGAGCAACAACACCCATGGTGTCGCGCATTTCAGAGATAAGTACAACGCGGCCGTTTAGCTCTGGAGCCCAAAGGTCATCCACACTCGTTGGCGCATCCTTGCCTGTTAGCTCTTTGTAAAGTTCCTTGTTGTAAGCGATACCACCCAAGATTCCCTGATAAGGCATTGTGAACTCGCGGTTAGCATCGTATTCCGCACCCAAGTAAGCAGGGGCGATGTTCTTGTGGTTTGCAATGTTTGCGATGTCAAGTTTTTGAACCTGACCGTCGTTTACCAAACGAGCTGCTAGCCAGTCAGTTGGGCAGATGAGGTCTGCTCCAACATCTTTTCCGGCGATAAGTTCATTTCTGTTGATTCCGTACCACTCGTCGTTGTCGTTGTACTCTTCTTTGTATTCGACTGTGATTCTTGATTCCTCCTGGAATCGCTCCAAGGTAGGACGTGATCCATCCTCAGCTTCGTCCATGTATCCAGGCCAGTTGTACCAAAGAAGGACCTTCTCGGAATCCGAGACATCGGTTGCAGGAACTAGAGCATCTGTTGTTGCTCCACCGTCACCAGCAGGCGCACATGCAGCCAAACCAAGAGCGGTACCAACACCGGCAGCTCCGGCCAACGCCGCTCTACGAGTTACAGTCCTGCGACGAGACATCTTTACAAGCTCGGCAAGCATAGGGTCTTGTGGAAGAGAGTTTGGGTCTTTCATGATTGGCTACTC
>JBIIXH010000063.1:0-5741 GCA_044338475.1 Rhodoluna sp. | reverse complement strand
GTTTCATCAACTCGGTTTAGGAACTCCGGTCTAAAGCTGCGCTTTAGCTCCTCGTTCACCTTGGCCTTCATCAACTGGTAGTCGTTCTCGCTAGAGCCTTCCAGGCTAAAGCCCATGGCTCCGCGAGAAATGTCTCTGGCGCCCAAGTTGGTGGTCATGATGATCACGGTGTTCTTGAAGTCAATTACTCGACCTTGGCCATCAGTTAGTCGACCTTCTTCAAGAATCTGAAGAAGTGAGTTGAAGATGTCCGGGTGGGCCTTTTCGATCTCATCGAATAGAACAACGGAGAATGGTTTACGCCTTACCTTCTCGGTTAGCTGGCCACCTTCTTCAAATCCAACGAAGCCTGGAGGAGCACCGAACAATCTAGAAACGGTGTGCTTCTCGCCATACTCTGACATGTCTAGAGAAATCAGCGCGTTCTCGTCGTCAAACAAGAACTCTGCAAGTGCCTTTGCAAGCTCGGTCTTTCCAACACCGGTTGGTCCGGCAAAGATAAATGAACCCGATGGACGCTTTGGATCTTTCAATCCGGCACGCTGACGACGAATAGTTTTGGAAAGTGCTGCGATAGCTTCTTGCTGACCGATCACGCGCTTGTGCAGCTCGTCTTCCATGAAGATCAGCTTGGCACTCTCTTCTTCGGTGAGCTTGAATACTGGAATACCAGTTGCCTGAGCCAAAACTTCGGCAATCAGACCTTCGTCCACAACGCCAGCGGCAGCAACGTTTCCTTTGCGGAACTGCTTCTCAAGCTGAGCTCTCTCACCAATGAGTTTCTTTTCCTCATCACGCTTTGAAGCTGCTAGTTCGAAGTCCTGGTTCTCAATTGCTTTTTCTTTTTCAACTCTGACGCCAACGATGCGCTCCTCGATTTCTCGAAGCTCAGGTGGAGAAGAAAGGATTGAAAGCCTTAGTCTGGCTCCCGCTTCATCCAGCAAGTCAATTGCCTTGTCTGGCAGGAATCTGTCGGTTACGTACCTGTCTGAAAGTGACGCAGCAGCGACAATTGCACCGTCGGTTATTGAAACCTTGTGGTGAGCTTCGTAGCGGTCACGAAGACCCTTCAAGATGTTGATGGTGTGTGGCAAGCTCGGTTCGTTTACCTGAACGGACTGGAACCTGCGAGCAAGAGCGGCATCTTTTTCAAAGTGCTTGCGGTACTCATCCAAAGTAGTTGCACCAATTGTTTGCAACTCTCCGCGAGCAAGCATTGGCTTCAAGATAGAAGCTGCATCGATTGCACCCTCAGCTGCTCCAGCACCAACCAGGGTGTGGATTTCGTCAATGAAAGTGATGATGTCTCCGCGAGTACGGATCTCTTTGGTGACTTTCTTTAGTCTTTCCTCAAAGTCACCACGGTAACGGCTACCGGCAATCAAGGAACCAAGATCTAGTGTGTAGAGCTGCTTTCCCTTTAGGGTTTCGGGAACGTTACCTTGAACAATTGCTTGGGCAAGACCTTCAACAACTGCAGTCTTTCCAACTCCCGGTTCACCAATTAGAACCGGGTTGTTCTTGGAGCGACGGGAAAGAATTTGCATGACGCGTTCAATTTCACGCTCACGGCCGATAACTGGATCAAGCTTTCCTTCAGCTGCTGACTGAGTTAGGTTCTTGCCGTACTGGTCAAGAATCTGTGAGCCCTTTTGCGGAGCAACTTGCTCTCCACCAACCTGCACTGTTTCTTTTCCTTGGAATCCAGACAGCAGTTGAATTACTTGCTGGCGAACTCGGTTGGTGTCGGCGCCCAGGCGAGTTAGGACCTGAGCTGCAACACCCTCACCTTCGCGGATAAGACCCAAAAGCAAGTGCTCGGTTCCGATGTAGGAGTGACCAAGCTGTAGTGCTTCGCGAAGCGAAAGCTCAAGAACTTTCTTGGCGCGAGGAGTAAATGGAATGTGGCCAGATGGAGCTTGTTGACCCTGGCCGATAATTTCTTGAACCTGATCTCGAACTGAGTCGAGGTTGATGCCAAGAGACTCGAGAGCCTTAGCGGCGACTCCCTCTCCCTCGTGAATGAGACCCAAAAGGATGTGCTCGGTACCGATGTAGTTGTGATTGAGAAGCTTGGCCTCTTCTTGGGCCAGGACGACAACGCGCCTTGCCTTATCGGTAAATTTCTCAAACATGTAGAGCTCCTTTTAACGCCGCTAATAACGTCTAGATAAAGATGTTAACCAGCCAGAAGCCCCCTTCGGGGGCTTGTTCGCCCTAGGCGTTAGGGAGCTTTTTACGCTTAGCCCGCTCTTCGGCTTCGATTTCGGCGTAAACCTTGCGCTCTGTGGAGTCGGCCCGGAAGATGGCCCTCATAACCACATAGAAGATGATTCCCATCAGAATTGGAGGCACTGTGGACATAGCAAAATCCGCTACCCATTCCAGGCCAGTTAGCTCTGGCGTCTCAACGTTTTCCATGGTTACTTCACCAACGGGAACAAGATTGTCTCCCGAATTCCTAGTCCCGTTAGGGTCATCAGCAACCTGTCGATTCCCATTCCCATTCCACCAGATGGTGGCATACCAAATTCCAAAGCAGTCAAGAATTCTTCATCAAGTTTCATTGCCTCTGGATCTCCAGATTTAGCAAGAGCCATTTGAGCCACAAATCTCTCGCGTTGGATAACTGGGTCCACCAGCTCCGAGTAGCCAGTTGCTTGCTCGTAACCCCGAATGTATAGATCCCACTTCTCAACTACACCGGCTTTGTCACGGTGATCACGAGTTAGCGGTGAAGTGTCAACTGGGAAATCCATGACGAAAGTTGGTCTTGAAAGACCAGGCTTTACAAAGTGTTCCCAGAGCTCTTCCACGTATTTACCCTGCAGTGGGTGATCAATTTCTACTCCCACCTTGTCAGCAATCTTCTTTAATTCCGACATTGGGGTTGTTGGGGTGATCTCTTGGCCGGCTGCAGCCGAAAGCGAGTCAAACATTGAGATGCGGTCCCACGATCCAGAAAGATCGTTTTTCTCACCATCTTCTAGTTCGATTACCTGGGTTCCAAAAACATCCTGCGCTGCATTTTGAATTAGCTTCTGAGTTAGATCTGCCATGGTGTTGTAATCGCCGTATGCCTGGTAGGCCTCCAGCATCGCAAATTCTGGTGAGTGAGTAGAGTCGGCGCCTTCGTTTCTGAAGTTGCGGTTGATTTCATAAACTCTTTCCAAACCGCCCACCACGGCACGCTTCAAGTAAAGTTCGGGGGCGATGCGAAGGTAAAGCTCAACGTCAAAGGCGTTCATGTGAGTTTTGAATGGTCTCGCCGATGCGCCGCCGTGCATTACCTGAAGCATTGGAGTTTCTACTTCAAGATACTGATCATCGGTGAAGGTCTTACGCATAGATTGCATTACCTGCGAGCGAATCTTCACAACTTCTCTAGCTCGGTCTCTAACAATTAGATCGATATACCTGTGGCGAACGCGGAACTCCTCAGAGAGTTCGTTGTGCATGTTTGGAAGCGGCCTAATTGTCTTTGCGGCAATCTTCCAGCCCTCTACCAAGATGCTAAGTTCGCCACGCTTGGAAGTAATGACCTCACCCTCAACAAATAGGTGATCTCCTAGATCGACTAATTCTTTGTATTGCTCTAGCGATTCCTCGCCTACTTTGTCGAGGCTGACCATGGCCTGGATTCTTTCGCCGTCACCCGATTGCAAGGTTGCAAAACATAGCTTTCCGGTGTTGCGAGCAAAAACCACGCGGCCCGAAACGGCAACTTTTTCACCAGTTGAAATATCAATTTCCAGGTCTGGAAACTTGCTTCTAACTTCTGCGATGGAATGTGTGATTGGAAGAGTGACTGGATAGGCACTACCTAGTTCCTGAAGCTTTTCACGCTTGGAGAGGCGAATGGCAATTTGCTCGGGGAGGTCTTCTGCCTCGTTCTCGAGATTCTCGCTCATCTTGCTCCTAGAAAGTGATTGACCTGTTGTCAATCAGTCGAACATTGCCCACCTCTGCGGCAACAATCATTAGTGCCTGGCCTGTGAAGCCTTCTTCAACTGGTTCAAAGGAATCAGGATTCACAACTGCTAGATAATCAAGTTTAGCCTCTGGATTTGAACTAAAGACTTTCATCGCTTCGCGGTTAGCTTCCAAAACTCCAGCAGGTGCCACCTGCAGTGCTCTATCGAGAGCTTGCGATAGCGTCAGAGCCACTAGAGCCTGTTGAGGATTGAGTCTTTGATTTCTACTCGAAAGTGCTATCCCATTTGATTCTCTGATGGTTGGCCCTTCAACGATCTCGAGGTTGGTTGCCCAGCTTGAACCAGTTTCAGCTTCTAGCATCTGCCGAATCAGAAATAGTTGCTGGGCGTCTTTCGATCCAAAAACTGCTAAATCCGGAGTAACAATGTCGAAGAGCCTCGCCACCACTGTCAACATTCCATCGAAGTGGCCTTTTCTGCTGTGGCCTTCAAAGAGCCCCCCGACTGGCCCAGCAGAACGGGTGTTTGCCATTTCACCGTTTGGATAAATCTCAGCAACGCTTGGGATAAACAGTATGTGAGCACCTGATGAGGCCAAGGCTTGGCTGTCAGCTTCCTCTGTTCTTGGGTAGAGCTCAAAGTCAGTGGTTGAGCTAAATTGCAGTGGATTTACAAAAATAGAGGCGACGACGAAGTCGGATTTTTGCCTAGCTATTTTGACAAGCGATAGATGCCCGTCATGAATTGCCCCCATGGTTGGAACAAATGCAATTTTCTTGCCGCTTTGCTTGACTGAAGCTAGCTCGACCTTCAACTCTTCGGCGGTGCGAATGGTTTTCATTTATTGTTCGTCCAATAGTTCACTTGGGTCAATTTTTCGGTGACCCTTGGAAAGAGCTTGGTCTACTGCACTTTCAATTACTGGAGCAATAACTAGTGCTGGGTTTGGAACACCTGCTTGCTCCAAAAGGCCGACAGCCTGGTTCACAATCATGGCGGAGAAGTTACTGGCTACCTCAATCGCTTCAGCGTAACTTTCGCGTTGCGAAGCTTCGATCACAATCGGCTCAGCGCCCATCTCGATTACCAAGGCTTGGGCGATTGGGAGTGCAACCTGCGGAGCACTAACCGCAAAGTAGCTTTCTTTCATGCGTCGAAGATCGAGGCTCGTTTCGGTGAAGTGCATGGCTGGGTGAATTGCCAGAGCAATTGCTCCCTGCGCAGTTGCCTCCTGCAGAATTTCGTGTCCATACTCTGGCGCAAAGTGAACAACCAGCTGTCCTGGTCGCCAGGAATTAGAATGCGCGAGATTTGAGACTGTGCTGGTTACTTCAGCGCTTGCAACCGCAAGTAGCACTAGATCGCTTATTGCAAGAGTTTCTTCGCTCGATAGTTCCTTTGCGGATGGAAATAGAGCTTGGAGTTTGTCTTTGGAATCGGCTTGGGCTTTGGGAATGGCAACCACTAGGTGGCCAGCTTCTTGCAATGCGGTGGCAATTGCGACTCCGATAGCATCAGATCCCACAAGACCGATGTTTAGTCTTCCCTGCTTCAATTGCTCACCATCTGATCTGTCTCTTCATTGCCTGGATCTTCGGGTAGTCTGCAAATTTGTTCTGAAATGATTGCAGCCACCGTAAGTACCAAGCTTGCCACTAGGCCAAAACTGTTTTGAAGAAGTGCTGCAGTAAAACTAACAGGCAAACTCAGCTGCGCAATCAAGGCTCCAAGGTGCCAACCGATAAAACCGGCTCCCGTTAGGGCGCTTGCCTTAGCAAGCAAGACAACTCTCACCGCGTAGAAAGG
>JBIIXH010000061.1:0-5842 GCA_044338475.1 Rhodoluna sp. | reverse complement strand
AGAGAAACCACCAGGGAAGCAAGCAGGGCGATTGTGAAGCTGAAGCTAAATGGCCTAAAGAGCTCTCCTACGATTCCTCCCACCAGGGCAACCGGTAGAAATACCGCAACGGTGGTGATGGTGGCTGAGGTAATCGCGCCAGCAACCTCTTTTACGGCGTCAATAATGGCGCGCTTCTTTGGCTCACCATAGGAAAGGTGACGGTTGATGTTTTCAATGACCACAATTGAGTCGTCCACGACTCGACCAACCGCAATAGTTAGCGCGCTCAGGGTAAATAGGTTCAGGCTGTAGCCAGAGACCCACAGACCAATAAAGGTAACCAGCAGGGAAGTCGGGATCGAAATTGCTGTTACCAAAGTGGATCTAATCGACGTCAAAAAGACCAAGATGGTCAAAATGGCAAAGGTCAGACCAAGCGATCCTTCGATGCTTAGGTTTTCAAGCTGCTTTTCAACAAAAGGACCCTGATCAAACACGGTGGTGATTTCAACATCGCCACCTAGTTTTTCGACCAGCTCTTCAATCTTGGACTCAACTCCATTTGAGATGGCAACGGTGTTACCTTCTTGAGTCTTGGTGACCTGGATTCCCAGGGAATCAAGGCCATTGGTTCTAGAAATAGAAGTAACTGGCTCGTAGTCGTAAGTTACTTCTGCAACTTCGCCGATGGTAAGAATTCTTGGGGTGAGGCTCACTCCAGTTAGCCCAGCAGGTAGCTGCGCAAAGGAAGTAGCGGACGCGACCAGTGGAAGATTTTCAAAATCTTCAAGAGAGTTGACGTTGGTACCAATCTCAATCTGGAGCTCTCCCTCGGAGTCGGTTATGGAACCTGCAGGAAGGATAAAGCCGTTGGCTCTTAGAGCGTCAGTAATCGAAGTCTGCGATAGACCATTGGCCAAAAGTACGCTGGTTCGAAGATCTAGAGTAATCTGCTTACTTTTTCCACCCGCTACCGTGATGTCTTGAATGCCAGGAACCTGGGACAGAATCGGAACAGCGATGTCTTCCAAAACTTCAGAAAGTGCTTCGTTATCACCGGTTGTTGATGCAACTGATAAGACAATAATCGGGACGCTGTCGAAAGATCCAGAAATAACTCTTGGTTCAACATCGGCTGGAAGTGATTCTTGGACATTAGCTACCACTCGGTTTAGCTCTTCTTCAACCTGAGCGGTTGTGACTCCAAAGTCAAACTCCACGCGAACAACCGAGACGTTTGCTCTCGAGGTTGATGTGACATTCACCAGGTTCTTCAGAACCCTGGCTTCGTCTTCGATGATGGAAGAAACTTGAGCGTCGACTACCTCAGGAGAGGCTCCAGGGTACGTGGTGACAATCGAAGCCTGAGGCACCTCAAAAGAAGGCAGCAGTTCTTGCTTTAGGGACCCGAGTGAGATGAGGCCGGCAACGGTCAGGATTATGGTCAAAAGCCCCACAACTGAGCGGTTGGCAAGAGAAGCGGTCGAGAGTCTAAACAAGGATGTCCCCTAAATAAGTGGTGGGTTTTTGTACCTACTAAGCAAACCACCTATCGGGCAAGGTAGCAAAAGCATTACCCAAGCTCTCAGGCAGTTCCCAGTAACTAGCAGCCCAAGAGGTCCCAGGCGTAGGCTTAGGGGATGAAAAAAGCCCTGAAGGTCCTCTACAGAGTGTTACTAGGACTACTTGTAGCCGCCCTAATCGTTCCTTTCTTGATTCCAGTTGAAACCAGCGGAACCAAGACCTATCAGGAAGCTGCGGGCTCGGCAACGTCCTTTGCCAAGGCTCAGGGCATTGACATCTACACGGATGTAACCGACTTTGATTGCCAAGCCGAGGCTGATTGCCAGAACCCGCCGGTGTTTATCTTGCTTCACGGCTTCGGAGCCAACACCTTTTCTTATCGATTTGTTGCAGAGCCACTAAGTGCCTACGGAGACGTCGTAGCATATGACCGCCCAGGCTTTGGCTTTACCCAAAGACCAACTAGCTGGGAAGGCGAAAACCCATACGGCTCCGTTGGCAACGATTTGATTCTTGATGATCTCATTCAGACCTATGCGGCTAATAGAGATGTTTACTTAGTCGGTCACTCCGCTGGAGGAACTCAAGCAGCACAATACGTGGTGGACAACCCAGGTGCTGTTACTGGTCTTATCTTGATCTCGCCAGCAATACTAAGCACCGGCGGATCACCTTCTGGCTTCAACTGGATCTTTAGCATCCCGCAGCTAGACCACCTAGGTCCACTGCTAGTTTCCTCAATCGCCTCAAGCGGCATGGACCTACTTGATCGGTCTTGGTTCGATAAGTCAAAGATCACCGACGAGATCAAAGCGGGTTACCGAGCACCCTTGGAGATTATTGGCTGGGAAGAAGGCTTCTGGGAATTCAACCGAGCTCCAAGAACTTTTGATGTCAAGTCTCGCCTGAGCGAGATCAAGATCCCAACACTTCTTATTACCGGTGATACTGACGTTGTTGTGGCAACAGCTGATACCGAGGCGCTCGCAACCATGATCCAGGGTTCAAGCTTGGTTGTCATTCCACGCTCAGGCCACCTCGCTCAAGAGGAGAACCCAATTGAGACCATGCAGGCAATAGATGACTACTGGAAGAGCCTTTCTAGGTAGTTTGGGAACAAACTGGCCACTTATTGGTTGACCTCAAAGCAGTAGACGAGAAAAAGGACACTAGGCAGTGAACATTAGGTTTGGGCTAGACACATTTGGGGACATGACCCTCAAAGACGATGGCACCCCGGAAACTGCTGGCCAGGTCCTTCGAAACGTTGTCGAAGAGGCTCTTCTTGCCGAACAGGTTGGCTTGGACAACTTCAACATCGGTGAGCACCACCGCGATGACTTTGCGGTCACTGCCCCCGACACCGTTCTTGCAGGTATTGCAACTAAAACCAACAGAATCACTCTGGGATCGGGTGTGACGGTTCTTTCCTCAGAAGACCCAATTCGGGTTTACCAGCGCTTTGCCACCCTAGATGGTCTATCTAATGGTCGTGCAGAGATAACTGCTGGCAGGGGATCCTTTACCGAATCGTTCCCGCTGTTTGGCTACGAGCTTTCAAGCTACGCAGAACTTTTCGAACAGAAGTTAGAAATGCTAGTTGAGCTTCTAAAAGAGAAACCGGTGAACTGGTCCGGATCGATCAGGCCTCCGCTTGTAAACCAAGAGGTGTATCCAAAAACTGAGCGCGGTCAAATTCCTCTTCGAGTCGGTGTTGGTGGCTCGCCTGAGAGTGTGATTCGTGCTGCCAGACTAAATGCCAATCTGGCATTAGCAATAATTGGGGGAGACCCAGCAAGGTTCTATCCATACGCGAAGTTGTATCACGAGCAGATGGAACACTTTGGTAACGAGGTTCGTCAGATTTCTATTCACTCACCAGGTCATGTCGCAAAAACGGACGAGCAGGCTATTGAAGAACTCTGGCCAAGCTACGAGTCAAGCTTTGGTCGAATAGGCCGAGAGCGAGGCTGGGGCCCGATGACTAAAGATCACTACTTGAACGAGGTCTACAACGGAAGCTTGTATGTTGGCTCACCTGAAACCGTGGCCAAGAAGATTGCCTACGCCCTTCAGTCGGTTGGGGCTAACCGCTTTGACCTCAAGTATTCAACTGGCCCTATGCCACACTCCAAGCTGATGAGCTCAATTGAACTGCTTGGAACCGAGGTTGTTCCAATGGTGAGGCAAATTCTTGCCGAATCGCTAGCCAGTAAGTAGAGGCGCCTTACCCCAGAGCATAAACGCATGGGCTAATCTAAAGTCAATTATTTCATTTGACAGTTAGGCGCCTAATGAACTTCAGAGCTCTAGTTTCAGAATACATAGGAACAGCAATTTTCGTCACCGCGATGGTTGGCTCTGGAATTGCCGGAAGCAATCTCTCTAGCGATATGCAGGTTGTTGGAATTTCCAATACTCTCGCTACAGCCCTTGTCCTTGGAGTAATGATTTTGACTTTTGGAACCGTGAGTGGGGGACACTTTAACCCCGTGGTGTCTATGGCCCTAGCAATACAAGGAGCCTTCAAAACTAGTGATGTGGCGCCGTACCTAGTGGCACAGTTCCTTGGTGGTGTCAGCGGAGCAATTTTGGCTAATGCCATGTTCGGTGGAAACCTGGTCCAGGTTTCAAGTAAGGGAATGGTAAGCCCAGGCGCCATCGTTGCTGAAGTCGTTGCAACTGCCGGATTGGTGTTTATCGTGCTCATGCTTGTGAAAATCAAACGCGCGGAGCTAATTACTGTTGCACTACCCGCATGGATCGCCGCAGGTTCTTTCTTCACTTCATCCGGATCGTTCGCAAACCCAGCCGTTACAGTTGGAAGGATCTTCAGCGACAGTTTTGCTGGAATCGGTCCAGTTTCTGTGCCAAGTTTTGTTGTAGCGCAGCTATTTGGCGCAGCTATTGGGCTCGTGCTTGCGAAGACCCTGATTACTGCAAAGAAGTAGGTCTAAGCGAAAGCTTCTGGCGGCGGGCAAGAGCACACCAAGTTACGATCTCCATAAACTGAGTCAACTCTTCTTACCTTTGGCCAGTACTTCCACAAATGCTGCGACTTCACTGGGAACACTGCTAGCTCACGCGAGTAAGGGTGGTTCCACTCCTCGGTCAAGATCTTGGCGGTGTGTGGTGCTTGGCGAAGTGGGTTATCGTCAGGGCTCCAGGTACCAGCACCAAGCTGGTTGATTTCGTTCTTGATAGCAATCATGGCGTCAATGAAACGATCCACTTCCTGCTTTGGCTCTGACTCGGTTGGTTCAATCATTAGGGTTCCAGAAACTGGGAAGCTCATGGTTGGAGCATGGAAGCCGTAGTCAATTAGTCGCTTGGCGACATCGTCAACGCTCACACCGGTGTCTTTTGTGATGCCACGAATGTCGATGATGCACTCGTGAGCAATCAATCCAGCGTTACCGGTGTAAAGAAGCGGGAAGTGATCCTTGAGCTTCATGGCAACATAGTTTGCAGATAACACAGCAACAGAAGTTGCATCCCGCAAGCTCTGGTTACCCATCATGCGAATGTAGGCCCAAGAAATTGGCAAGATTGAAGCCGAGCCAAAAGGAGCTCCAGAGATTGGGCCAAAGTTTGGAAGCTCAATCTGAGCCAATGAGTGTCCTGGCAAGAATGGAGCCAAGTGCGCTCTAGCTGCTACTGGACCGACTCCAGGCCCTCCGCCACCGTGAGGGATACAGAAGGTCTTGTGTAGGTTTAGGTGCGATACGTCGCCACCAAGGAGACCAAACTTGGCGTAGCCAACTACAGCGTTGGTATTAGCACCATCTATGTAAACCTGACCACCTGCAGCGTGCACCATGTCGCAAATGTCGGCAATTGCTTCTTCGTAAACTCCGTGGGTAGAAGGATAGGTAACCATCAATGCTGAAAGCTTGTCGCCAGCCTCAGCTATTTTTTGCTTAATGTCTTCTAAGTCAACGTTGCCTAGTTCATCGCAAGCTACTACGACAACCTTCATGCCCGCCAAGATCGCAGATGCGGCGTTGGTGCCGTGGGCAGAAGAAGGAATCAAACAAACCTCGCGCTGGCTGTCACCTCTAGATAGGTGGTAACCGCGGATTGCCATAAGACCAGCTAGCTCACCCTGGCTACCTGCGTTTGGCTGCAGTGAGACAGCGTCGTAGCCCGTTACATCGCACAGCCAACCGGTTAGCTCTTCGATTAGGTTCAGATAACCCACAACATCTTCTTTTGGCGCAAATGGGTGCATGTTGCCAAACTCTGGCCAGGTGACAGCTTCCATCTCGGTGGTTGAATTCAGCTTCATGGTGCATGAGCCAAGTGGAATCATTCCGCGGTCTAGCGCGTAGTCGTA
>JBIIXH010000060.1:0-5861 GCA_044338475.1 Rhodoluna sp. | reverse complement strand
TTCTTACTTAGAACCTTGCCAGTTTCACCAACCACGGTTGACCCGGCTGGAACGTTCTTTGTTACGACCGTGTTGGCTCCGATGTAGCAGTTGTCGCCGATAGTTATGCGTCCAATAACCTTTGCGCCCGCTCCAATAACAACATGCGAGCCAATAATTGGGTGACGGTCAATAGCGGAGTTTTCTTTTCCACCGAGTGTGACCCCGTGGTAGATCAAAACATCGTCACCAATGATTGAAGTCTCGCCAATAACGACCCCCATACCGTGATCGATTACGAACCTGCGACCAATTGTGGCACCCGGGTGAATCTCAATACCGGTTAGAAACTTGGCCCAATTAGAGAACATCCTGGCTGGGATTCTAAGCTTTAGCTTCCAAATCCGGTTGGCTACCCGATGCATCCAAATGGCGTGCAAACCAGGAGATGTCAAAAACAGCTCTAGTCGACTTGAGGTTGCCGGATCGCGATCGATACCGGCTTGCAGATCTTCTTTAATGGACAAGTTTTACTTTTCTTCTTTCAGGTCGGCATACAAAACAGTGGAAAGGTAGCGCTCTCCAAAGGATGGAATGATTACTACAACTTTCTTACCCTTGAACTCTTCACGCTTGGCAACCTGAGCTGCTGCCCAGAGAGCTGCTCCCGATGAGATTCCGGCAAGAATACCTTCTTCTGTACCAGCGCGACGAGCATACTTAATTGCCTCATCGCTTGGAACATCAATTACCTCGTCGTAAACAGTCCTATCAAGAATTGGCGGAATGAAGTTTGCACCGATTCCCTGAAGCGGATGTGATCCTGCAACGCCTCCAGTTAGAAGAGGTGAGGCCGCAGGCTCAACTGCAAACACTTTGATGTTGGGGTTAAGTTCCTTGAGCCGTTGACCGGTTCCTGTGATGGTTCCACCTGTTCCAACTCCTGCAACTAAGGCTGCCACCTCTCCGTCGGTGTCATTCCAAATCTCCATTGCGGTGGTCTTACGGTGAATTTCTGGGTTAGCTTCGTTTTCGAACTGACGAACTAGCACTGCACCAGTTTCTTTACCGATTTCTTCGGACTTGCTAACAGCTCCGGTCATTCCCTCGGTAGCTGGGGTCAGGACAAGTGTTGCTCCAAAAGCGCGAAGCAAAGTCCTTCGCTCTAGGCTCACGGACTCAGGCATGGTCAAGATCGCTTTGTATCCTCTAGCTGCAGCAACCATGGCGATTGCGATTCCAGTGTTTCCGCTCGTTGCCTCGACGATGGTGTCGCCAGGCTTTAGTTGGCCTGAGCGCTCAGCTGCATCGATGATCGCAATACCTAGACGATCCTTCACGGTGGAGGTTGGGTTATAGAACTCGAGTTTGGCTAAAACCTCGGCGCCAGCTCCATCCATGATTTTGTTGATTCGCACCAGGGGAGTATTTCCAAATACCTGGGTTATGTCGTCATAGACCTTCAAGAGCCTTACCTTTCGTTCATGTTCTAGTGCCAGAGAGGGTAAACCAGCAAACTAGTCAAGTTATGCCCAGTTGTGGCAAAAATGTTCCCCAAAAGCCAGCTTTCTGGGCACTAATTGCCTTTCGGGACCCAAAAAGCCTAGCTTGCTTGGGAGATTTAGCTAAGGGAGGTCATCAGTCTTCGAAGGGAGTCGACTCGGTCAGCACCCTGAGTCCCCAAAGCTCCGCTGGCAACAGCCTCATCCAAGGCACAATCCGGAGACTCAACTAAGTGACTGCAACCTCTGGGGCAAGAGCGAATTGTTTCCCAAAGATCTTCAAAAGAGCGAAGCAAGTTCTTCGGGTCGATGTGTCCTAGTCCAAAGGAGCGAATTCCAGGGGTGTCAATAATCCAACCATTATCAATAGCTAATGCCCGAACGGAAGTTGAGGTTTGTCTTCCTCTTCCAGTTACCGCATTCACAACACCTACCGCGCGATTAGCCTCTGGAGCCAGGGCGTTTACCAGAGTTGATTTACCAACACCGGAGTGACCAACTAGCACTGTTGTTTGACCAGCAAGAATATCCATAAGGCCAGCAAGATCGAAGTTGTCCGACCTAGTTCGAATGATTGGAATACTCAGGCCCTGAAAGTTTTCGAGAAACACATTCGGATCCGCAAGGTCAGTCTTTGTAACACAAATCAATGGCGTAAGTCCTGCATCGTAGGCAGCTGCCAGATAGCGATCAACCAATCTGGTCCTTGGCTCCGGATTGGCAGCCGCGATCACAATCATGAGCTGAGTGGCGTTAGCAACAATTACTCTTTCAACCTGATCTGAATCATCCGCACTTCTTCGAAGCAAAGTGGTTCTAGGTTCGATACGAACAATTCTTGAGAGGGCACCTTCATCTGAGGACGTGTCTCCGGCAAGTGAAACAATATCTCCAACCGCTGGACCATTATTTCTTAGCTCTTTAGCTAGGGTGGCGTTTACCTGATAGTTACCTTCTTGGAGCAAAACTTGATAGCGATTCTTGTCGATACCAATGAGCATCCCTAAAGCTGCTCCACTGTGATCAGGTCTAATCTTGGTTCTTGGCTTATTGCCCTTGGGGTTGGGTCTAGCTTTGAAATCAGACTCGTCTAGGTCATGAGCCCCAGGCTCTGGTTCATAGAGCCAACTCAACTAGAAACCCCTAGCATCTTCAGCCACAGCAAATCAAACTCAGGCATGGTTTTGGAGGTTACGGTTATATCTTCGATCTCAATCCCTGGCACCCGAAGGCCAATGATTGCCCCGGCTGTTGCCATCCGGTGATCCCCGTAGCTATGCCATAAGCCACCAGAAAGTGTCGCGGGTTCAATAATCAGGCCATCGCTGGTTTCGGTGGCTTTACCGCCAATGGAATTGATTTCATCCACCAGGGCCCTTATTCGATTCGTTTCGTGTCCTCGAAGGTGCCCAACTCCAGAGATCACCGATTTACTATTTGCGAGCGCTGCCAGAGCTGCGATCACTGGAGTGAGCTCGCCAGCAGACGATAAATCAATTTCGAGGCCGTTGATTTCACCAGTTCCTGAAACCTGCATGTCGGTTCCGGTTCGAGAAACCTTCCCACCCATCATCTCTAGCAACTGGGTGAAATCATTACCGACCTGAGTGGTCTCAGTTGGCCAGTTTTCTATCGTTACCGTTCCACCAGCAACTAACGCGGCGGCCATGAATGGGCCCGCGTTAGAAAGATCTGGTTCAATTTCAACTTTTCGGCCCAGGATTTCTCCAGGCTCAACGCGCCAAGATGTATCGCTGAGTTTTGAAACAGTAACACCGCGTTGTTTCAGAGTTTCAATGGTCATCTCGATGTGAGGCATTGAAGGAAGACTCTTGCCAACGTGATTCAGCGTCAGTCCGTTTTTGAACTTTGCGGCAGCGAGCAACAATCCTGAGACAAATTGCGACGACTCTGAGGCATCAATGGATATTTCACCACCTGCTACTTCACCCGTGCCGTGAATTGTAAACGGTAGGCCAGATCCGGTGACCTCTACTCCCAGAGCACGAAGTGAATCAACGGTTGTCTTCATGGGTCTGGACCTCGCCGCAAGATCGCCATCAAAGGAAATCTCACCTTGTGCTAGCGCCGCAACTGGGGGAACAAAGCGCATTACAGTTCCCGCCAACCCACAATCAATTTGGGCTGGGCCAGCAATTGGTTTGGGTGTTATTACAAGAGTCCCGGAGGAGGATTCAATGCTGGCACCGAGTTGGCTCAGGGCTGTAATCATCAGACTGGAGTCTCTTGATTCCAGTGGGTTCAAAAGCTCGCTTGGACTTGAGGCCAGCGCCGAAAGAACTAGCTCACGATTGGTTAGGGATTTTGAGCCCGGGATGCTGATCTTGGCCGATATGGGTGAAGTTGCCAGCGGGGCGGCCCATGGTCGGGAATAGCTTTTGTCAGTCATTGGTTTTAAAAGTATCAGTTATGAAGCGTTAGGACCTAGGTCATGTTTGCCACCAGCTATTGCGAGGAGCCCCAATTGGTAGACTCTGAGGCTATGGCCAGCTCAAAAGATAATGACACAGAGCTGAAAATTAGAGACTTTGAGCAGCAAGCCCTGCCGCTGATGCCCCAGCTTTACGGAGCAGCACTTCGCTGGACCAGAAACCCATCTGACGCTGAGGATCTCGTTCAAGAAGCCATGGCTAAGGCCTTCGTAGCCTGGGGTCAGTATCAGCAAGGCACCAATCTAAAGGCTTGGCTTTACCGGATCATGACCAACACCCATATCAATCGATACAACAAACAGCAAAAAGACCCTTCTCGCGGTGGCCTTGATGATTTGGAAGATTGGCAGCTTGGGGACGCGGAATCGATTACAGCTACCACCACTCGCTCGGCTGAGCTCGAAGCACTGGATCATCTGCCTGCAGACATTATCCGAAACAGCCTTCTTTCCATTCCTGAAGAGTTTCGCATGGTTGTTTACTACGCCGTCGTGGATGGCTTGCCATATTCCGAGATTGCGGAAATCATGGGAACTCCGGTCGGCACAGTCATGAGTCGCCTGCACCGAGGAAAGAAACTTCTTCGCATCCTGCTTGCTGAATATGCAATTGAGCAGGGATACTTATCACCAAACAAGTCAGAACAAAAAACGGAGCAGAGCTAATGGCGGAATTTGACTGTGAAGAGACCAAAGCGCTGGTCCACGAGTATCTGCATAATGAACTGCTACCAGATCAGCAAAAAGACATCACCACACACTTGGCGCTATGCGATTCCTGTGAAGAAGAGTATGACCTTGAGGTTTATCTAAACCAAGTTATTCAGCGCTCTTGTGACGAAGAGCCTCCGAAGAAACTTGCGGAGAAAGTACTACAGAGAATTAAGGACATTCAGTCCCATTAGCTGCGATTACAGCTCAATGTCTAGCTGTTTAGCAATTTTCTTGCAGCGATTCTGAATAGACTTTGCACCACTTCTATTTGCTTTCCTAATTCTCGGAATAAAGTCTTGGAGTAAAGACTCATCTATCTCTGCAAAGTTCGCCGCCGTCTGAAGACAGTAATAACCTACAATTTTGCTTTTGTCAGTCTCGGCCCAATTCATTAGGACTTCATAAACGTTTTTCCTTTGAGCCTTTGTGAGGTCAACGTGTGTGAACAGTTGAGGAATGTGCCACCTAACCTCTTGCTGAGTGTAGACGCCTAGGTTCTTGATCAGGTCTTTGGTAAATGGCTTTACGGACTCGGGCGAGTGTTCCGCAACCCTCATCGCAACGTAGCTTGCCCTCATCGCAACTACAGCATCGTCATCTAAAAAAAGTTGATAAATCTCAGGCAGCCCTGAGGGGGACTTCAATAAAGCCGTAATCACCTGATCGGCTGAACCCACAGAAGTTCTTGTACCGCCCGATAGCTTCTGTCGCAGTGCAGACATAAAAACCCCTTCAGCTTCTTAGAAACTAAATTAGTTTTATTCCTCGGCTTCTTCAAGCCCTAACCACTGATACCAACCGCGGTTCAAAACTAACCAAGCCATCAATCCATAACCGGTTTGCCCAGGCATGTTTCTGGCGGACGCTTCGAGCTCTAGGTTGTATCCCTCGTGATCTACCAGCGGGTGGAAGAAGTCCACAAACGGAACACCTCTTCTATTGCAGACATCTTCATAACCTGTTGCGAGGTGCTCGATTTCATAATTCAGGGCTTTGTTGAAGCTAGGTGGGGGACCAACAACGAAAACCGAAATCTCGCTTCTACGGGCCTCGTCAATAACAGTTGCAAGATTTAGTCTCGATCTGGAAACAGACAGGCCTTCACTGGCGTCAGAGTTTCCAAGTGCAATCACTAAGCGGTTGTCGGTTTCGGGGCGGAAGCGGCGCTGAACCTCTTGACTCCAACGCTCAGCTAGCGACGCACTAGTTTCTCC
>JBIIXH010000059.1:0-5959 GCA_044338475.1 Rhodoluna sp. | reverse complement strand
TCACCAAAGGTGATCATCGGTTTGGTTACCAATTTGGCAACTTCTTTAGCACCAAAGTCATCTGAGTTGATTACAACTAGCTCCCTGGAGTTGTTCGCAAAATCAGCAAAGACCTGATGGAATGCTTCGATGCTGCCGTAGTGGTCCAAATGATCAGGGTCAACGTTTGTAATCAAAGCTACGGATGTGTTGTAGTGCAAGAACGAACCATCGGACTCATCTGCCTCAATTACAAACAACTCCCCTTCTCCACTGTTTGCGCTTGCGCCAAGTGAATTGATAACTCCGCCGTTGACAAAGCTTGGATCCTGATCCATGCCGATTAGTGCGGTGATGATCATTCCAGTTGAGGTTGTCTTTCCGTGAGCTCCAGCAACTGAAACAAGTCTTTTCTGAGATGCCAGCTGGGCCAGGGCTTGTGAGCGATGAATAACCGGAATATTGTTTGCTTTTGCAAGCAAATACTCAGGGTTGGTTGGCCAAAGAGCGCTCGTGACAACAACAGTGTCGGCGTCCGCCAAATTTGCTTCATCATGCCCAATGGCAATCTTGGCGCCGAGTTTTTCAAGGGCGACAATGTTTGGGCTAGTCCTAACATCACTTCCGGTGACCTTGTGGCCCATGCCGATAAGAATCCGAGCGATCCCGCTCATTCCTGATCCGCCGATACCAATGAAATGAACCTTGCCGAAATTGCTTGGAACCGGTTGAGAAAAGTCAGGCTTAATCATCGTCTAGACAAGACCTCCTCAATCAATGCTACAAATCTCTCCGTGCCATCCAGGACTCCCGCTTGTTTAGCTGCCTCCGACATCGAAGCGAGCTTCTTTGAGTCAGAGATCAACGGAATTAGGGTTGAGCGAACGTATTGCTCGTCGAACTCCTTGTCAGAGACAGTCACCGCTCCCCCTGCTGCCAAAACATCAAGAAGGTTGAATTTCTGCTCGCCGTTTCCAACTGCATAAGGAATGTAAAGAGCTGGTAGCCCGACGGCAGAAAACTCAGACACGGTTGCGGCTCCCGCGCGTGAAACAGCAAAATCACTTGCCGCAATAGCTAGCTCCATCTGATCGACGTAACGAATCCTGCGATACTCAGGTTCCGAGATTTCTGGAAGATCACTAGTGCCACCAATGATGTGCAAAATCTGAATTCCGGCGGCTTTCATTACTGCTCTGGACTTGTCGATGGTCTCATTGATGCTTTTGGCTCCAAGGGAGCCACCGGTCACCAGCAAGGTTGTGGTGTCGGGCTTGAGTCCAAGGAACTTTCTGGCAGCCATCGAGTCTTTGTTTTTTGCCAGCTGCGTTATTGCGGTACGAATAGGCATGCCTACGAACTCACTGTTAGCAAGGTCCGAAGATCTAAATGCTTTTCCGGCCGCGGAGGCGAAGCGATTGCCGAACTTGTTGGCAATCCCAGGTAACGCGTTGCCTTCATGAATAACCAGTGGAATCTTTGCATGCTTAGCAGCCAAATATGCCGGCGCGCTTACGTATCCTCCAAATCCAACGACAACATCGATATTGTGCTGCTTGATGTAACCCTTAACCTTGCGGACTGCAGCGAGGAACCGGAATGGAAAAACCAAAGCTTTTAGGTTTGGCTTTCTTGGAAAAGGGATCTTCTCGATAATCAGAAGAGGTAGTCCAGCATCAGGAACCAGTCTTGCCTCGAGTCCCGAACTCGTACCAAGAACAAAAACCTTGTTGGTGCCGTCTTTCTCGAGTAGAGCTGCGGCAACGCTCAACAGGGGGTTGACATGTCCGGCGGTTCCACCGCCGGTTAGAAGAAAATTCGTCATCTTTGCCTCGCTCTGCGGCCGTTGCGATGATTATCCTTCTCGATAGCAAGTACTAGACCAATCGCGCCGAGGGTGGCAATCAAAGAGGAGCCACCAGCCGAAATCAAAGGCAACGGAACTCCGAGCACTGGTAGAACGCCCAGAACCACAGCGATGTTAACTGCAGACTGAGAAACAATCCAAACAATCACACCGATCACCATGACCCGGCTAAAGGTTGACTCTGATCGATTCATAATCCCAATTAGTGAAGAAATCAACAGAGCGAAGATGCCAATAACCACAAGAGCACCAATTAGTCCAAGCTCTTCTCCGATAACAGCAAAGATGAAGTCGTTTTCAACCTCAGGAATCCAAGACCACTTCATCTTCGAGTTTCCTAAACCAACACCAAAGATCCCACCGGCAGCCAAGGCCCAGGTTCCATGTTCGTATTGCCAGTTAAATGCTTCCGAAGTCGGTGACCCAGGATTCAGCCAAGCCGTGATTCTGGCCATTCGGGACGGGCTAGAAGTTGCTGCAAACACTCCGGCTATTGCAACCAAAACGAATACTTGAACGAGCGGTTTCAGGGGTGCGCCAATAATCGCCACGGTGCCAAAAATAATGAGAGCAATAATGGTTGCAGTTCCTAGATCTCGACCAATCATGACAAGACCAAGTGCTGCGGCCCCAACAAGTAATATCGGTAGTAGAACCCGTCTTGGATCTTCGAGCTCCTCTTCACGATTGCTGACAAACCAGGCAATGTACATAATCAGAGCAACCTTGAGAAACTCAGCCGGCTGCAGAGTCCAGCCAAAGATTGAAATCCAGTTGGTGTTTCCATTCACCGTGATTCCAATGAATGGAACTGAAAGCTGCAGAGCAAATCCAAACAGCAAAGCTAATCGCACCGATAATCGGATTGTAGATAGCTTCAAGGCAGAAATAATCAACATTACGAGAAATCCAACTAGCGCATAAAGTGATTGCCTAGAGAAGACATAAAACGCATCGCGGTTTGCAACGAGTGAATCAATCGAGGATGACGATAGAACCATAACCAACCCAAATACGACCAAAAACATGGTGAGGCCGGCGAGTCGGTAGAAGTAGATTGACTCTGCCTGAAAGTTATCCTTTAGCCATTCGCCGACTTTTCGGCGAAGCTCACCCCTTGGTCTAGTTGACTTAGTTCTGGTTGGCTTGGGTCGAGCCAATTTAGCCTTGCCGCTTGCGGCACCCTTGGGTTTGCCTTTCGCGATTGCCTTAGCCATTTGAACTCCCCACAGTTTTGGAAACTGCATCAGCAAACTTCTTGCCGCGATCTTGGTAACTTTCAAACTGATCCATCGATGCTGCGGCAGGCGCTAGCAGCACCACATCGCCAGCCTCTGCGGCAGCGGAAGCCAACTGCACCGCCCGGAGCATCACATCTTCACCATCTTGAACCTCGTAAACATCGACAGACGGTGCCAACGCTGAAAAGCCGTCCAGGATCTGATTGCGGTCAACACCAATTACTACAGCTGCCCTCAGGCGTTTGGAGAACTTGGTTATCAGCTCTGAGATGTCAACGCCCTTTAGAAGACCCCCAAGAATCCACACCACATTCTCAAAGGAAGATAGGGAGGCAGCAGCTGCGTGGGCGTTGGTTGCCTTGGAGTCATCTATGTACCGAACCCCTTGATGTTCTAGAACTATTTCAATCCGATGAGAAGAGACTCGGAAATTCCGCAGCGCCTCACGGCAGGCAGCTGGTGGCACTCCGAAAGAACGCGCTAAGGCTGTGGCTGCAGCTATGTTGCTCAAAAGGTGCGGGGTCAGAACACCTAAACCATTGAAGTCTTCAAGGCTAGCAACCTCAAGGGCGCTGTCTGCACGCTGGTCTAAGAATGCGCGATCAACCAAGAACTCATCGACAAAGCCAACGTTGCTTGGCTTAGGTGTTCCAAGCCCAAAGCCAATTGCTCTGGCACCTTCGTTAACTGTTGCAGATTGAACCATGTCTTCGGTCGCAGAGTCTTCAAGGTTGTAAATGCAGGCAACTTTAGTTCCCTCGTAGACTCGAGCTTTACTCTGGTGGTAGGCCCCGAAGCTACCGTGCCAGTCAATGTGATCGTGAGCTAAGTTCAGGCAAGCTGCGCTGAAAGGCTCAATGTAGTTCAAGTAGTGAAGTTGGAACGAAGAAAGCTCAACAACCAACACTTCGAATTCGGCTGGATCCCTGATGCAATCAAGAATTGGCTTTCCAATGTTTCCACAAGCCACCGCCTTCACCCCAGACGCGAGCAACATGGCTTCGGTTAACTCCACCACGGTTGTTTTTCCGTTAGTTCCGGTGACACAAATCCATTCCTGCTGATTGTCGAACCGGTCACGAAGGCGCCATGCCAGATCAACATCTCCCCATACGGGAATGCTCTTCTCTCCAGCGCTAGCAACTATCGCATTAGTTGGTGGCACACCAGGAGAAACAACAATCAAATCAGGCGAGAATGCATCAACTGCAGTTATCTGAACCTCGATGTCGCCAATCACGTTCTCAATACCTAGGACATCCACGATGTCCAAAATCTCCTCAGATGCGGCCTCGGCGACTATTAGCACTTTGGCACCGAGCTCGTGGAGAGTGTCGGCAACCGAGAATCCAGTCTTGGCTAAACCGATAACAACGACTGAGAGTTGCGACCAATCGGAGTGCCAGCTGGAAAGATGCTCCAGGGAATCCGCTTTGTTAGCCATAGATCCACTCAAGATAGAACAATCCGATTCCGGCCAGCACCGAGAGTCCAGAAATAATCCAGAATCTAACGACCACAGTTATTTCTGCCCAGCCCTTGAGTTCAAAGTGATGATGCAGTGGACTCATCAAGAAAATGCGTTTGCCTTTTGTGATCTTGAAGTAAGCACGCTGCAGAATTACCGATCCAGTAACGATTACAAACAAGCCACCGATTAGAATCAGCAAAACCTCGGTGCGGGACAAAATAGCTAATGCAGCTAGTGCACCTCCAAGGCCCATTGCGCCAGTGTCTCCCATAATGATTTGCGCGGGAGTCGTGTTCCACCACAAGAAGCCAATGCCGGCTCCAGCAACGGCGGCAGCAATGACCGCTAGGTCAAGTGGGTCCCGAACCTCGTAACAGGCGCCCAAGTTCTCAACGGCACGACCACAGGCCTGATTAAACTGCCAGAATCCGATCACGGCATATGCGCCGATAGCCATGATGCTGGCTCCAATTGCAAGTCCATCTAGACCATCTGCGATGTTTACGCCATTCGATGTTGCGGAAATAAGCAAGAAGATCCAAAGAACAACCAAGATGGACCCAACAATGGTTCCAAACATCATCAGATCAAAGCCTGAGTCTCGAATAACAGAGATCTTTGTTGATGCTGGCGTTATGCCTCGCTCGTTCGGGAAACCAAATGCGAAGTATGCAAATATGACAGCTACTATCGCCTGACCAGCGATTTTTGCCCAGCCACCAAGCCCCAGTGAGCGCTGTTTGTGAGTCTTGATGAAATCGTCAATGAATCCAACGATTCCTAAACCGACCATAACCAAAACCACCAGTAAAGCGGAGACCGAGGGAGTTTCGCCGTTTACGAACTTTCCAGTGAAGTAGCCAATGATTGCAGCAAGGATGATTACAACTCCACCCATGGTTGGTGTGCCACGCTTTGTGTGGTGGTTTTTGGGTCCATCGTCTCGAATGAACTGACCCCAGTTCCACTTCCGGAACAACCATATAAAGGCAGGGGTTAAAAACAGAGTGAAGGCAAGTGACACAGCTCCCGCTGTCAGTAGCGCTCTCACTTAGCCGCCTCCATTAATTTGTCGCCAAGAATTCTCAGGTTCGCCGACTTGGAGGATTTAACCAAGACAGTATCGCCTTGAGAGAGTATCCCACGCAGATACTCCAAAGCCTCGTCAATCGTGCTGAAAAACTGGGATTCGCCGTCCCAAGATCCCTCCTGGCTAGCTCCCATGTGAATCAACTTGGCTTCATCCCCAACCACTACAAGCTGGTCGATGTTCAGCCGAACAACCAAGCGACCCATCGCGTCGTGTTCGGCTTTTGAAAACTCCCCGAGTTCGGCCATGTGTCCCAAAACCGCAACTGTTCTAGAACCTAAACGACCCAATTGGGCCAAGGTCTGAAGTGC
>JBIIXH010000058.1:0-6059 GCA_044338475.1 Rhodoluna sp. | reverse complement strand
AGTGTCGCCACTAGAGCAAGCCCGCAGGCATCTCTTTCGGATTCGGGTTGATATAGACCTGAGCTAGGCAGATTGGAGAAACGCTCAAAGGGTGATATTGCTAGCACGCGTTTTCTCCATTCAAAATATGAAGGGACAACGCTGGCCCGCACAACAGTTAGAAAAACTGGAACCAGGCACTTGTGATGCCAAATGAGCCTTGTTGGGCTACTTCTCAGATACTAGCTTATCCTCAGGGCCTGCGGCAGGAACTTCCTTGCTAGCAGGTTCGCGACCAGGAATGTAGGCGGAGACCTCTTGGCCGGTGTGCCGGCGTGACTGAATCAACATGACCGCTAGTCCAACAGCAATCCCGACGATAGCGGACCAGATGTTGATTCGAAGACCAAGGAATATCTCACTTGGATCGATTCGGATGGCCTCCACCCAGATTCTGCCGACAGAGTAGTAAACCAAGTAAAGACCAATCATCCGACCCCAGCGTAGGTTGAAACGCTTGTCGGCGGCCAATAGCAGGGCGACACCAACTAGGGACCATATTGATTCATACAAAAACGTTGGATGGAACAAGACCCCATCCGGCAAACCTGCTGGATAGGCGGGGTTACTACTCGAAATCTCCAAGCCCCACGGCAAGTCAGTTGGCAAGCCAAAGAGCTCGTTGTTGAAGTAGTTTCCCCAGCGACCAATTGCTTGCGCAAGCAAAATGCCTGGTGCAACTGCGTCGAGATACGAAAGAAACTTTATTCCTGATTTTCGTGCACCGATGTATGCACCCAGCGCACCAAACATCAAAGCTCCGTAGATGGCCAAGCCACCTTCCCAAATTCTAAAAGGAGCCAGCAAGTCTGCACCTGCATAAAAATAGTCGTTTGGATGGGTAATCACGTGGAAGAATCTCCCGCCTAGAATTCCAAACGGAATAGCCCAGAAAGAAACGTCCAGAGCCACACCTGGCTCAACTCCCCTAGCCTTGAGGCGAGACTCGGTGAGCAAGAGGGCAAGGACAATCCCAGTGAGGATAAATAGGGCATAAAAATGAATCCGCAGAGGACCGAGCTCTATGTAGCTAATCTCCGGTGATGGTATAGAAGTAATCAATCCTTGCAGTGTCATAATTGTTTCTTTCCTTTGGCTAGTTCTTTAACTTTAGTGATAAGGCCGGCCAACCCAGAACTTGCGTAAGCCGCTATGAACGCTGATCCGACTATTGCTCCATCCGCGTAACTGTTTACTTGGCGAACCTGGTCTTCGCTAGATATTCCAATCCCGACCGCCGTAATGGCAGCAGGAGTGTTCTCTCGGACCATGGCAACAACTTTTCTGGCATCAGCATCCAAACTTTCGCGTTCACCAGTGATTCCCATTGTTGAAACCGCATACACAAATCCTCTTGAGCTTGAGCTTGCAACTCTTACCCTCTTGTCACTAGAAGAAGGTGTCGCTAGAAAGACTCGATCTAGGTTGTGCTTGTCGGTAGCTGCGATCCAATTCTTTGCTTCGTCTGGTATCAAGTCTGGAGTAATAGCTCCTGCCGCCCCCGAGCTCGCCAAATCGTTCGCAAATCTTTCAACACCGTATGCAAGCACGGGGTTCCAATAGGTCATTACTAATACTGGAGTCTCGACTCTGTCTGTAATCTGCTTGATTGCCTGGAACGTATCACTCAGGCGAAAGCCGTTAGCAAGTGCTGTTTCGGTTGCCTTCTGAATAACCAATCCGTCCATCACCGGATCGCTATATGGGATCCCTAGCTCTAGGACGTCTACACCGGATTCACACATCGAAACTGCCGCCTCTACTGAATCAGCAAGGGTCGGGTAGCCAAGAGGAAAGTATCCCACTAGCGATCCACCGGATGCCTTGTTTGAGCGCAGTGTCTCTTCGGTTCTGCTCACTTATACCAACCCAAAATACTTAGCGGCTGTTTCCATGTCCTTGTCACCACGACCGCTGAGGTTAACAAGGACCTTACTTCCTGGCCTGAGCGTTGGCATCAACTGCGAAATTCCCGCAAGCGCATGAGCGGTTTCAATAGCGGGGATTATTCCCTCAGTTTGACTGAGAGTTCTAAGAGCATCCATTGCTTCAGAGTCTGTAACAGGAACATATTCAGCTCTTCCAATGTCTTTTAACCATGAATGCTCTGGACCAACGCCAGGATAGTCAAGTCCTGCAGAAATCGAATGCGACTCAAGGGTTTGACCATCTTCGTCTTGTAGCAAGTAGCTCATTGCACCATGTAGAACGCCAGGCCGTCCCGCGCTCAGAGTTGCCGCATGTCGTCCAGTTGCAACACCGTCTCCAGCTGCCTCCATGCCCACGAGCCGAACATCGTCATCAAGGAAGGCGTGAAATATTCCAATGGCATTGGATCCTCCCCCGACGCACGCAACAACAGCGTCAGGTAATGATCCGAACTGATCAAGCATCTGCTGCCTAGCTTCAATACCTATCACCGAATGAAAATCACGAACCATTGTTGGGAAAGGGTGTGGACCTGCCACGGTTCCAAGAAGGTAATGCGTGCCAGCAACATTAGCAACCCAATCGCGCAGGGCCTCATTGATGGCGTCCTTGAGGGTTCTACTTCCAGTTGTGACCGCTATAACTTCTGCACCGAGAAGGCGCATTCTTGCGACGTTTAGCGATTGACGGACTGTGTCCACCTCACCCATATAAACAACGCAGTCTAGACCAAGCAATGCGGCCGCTGTGGCACTTGCAACACCGTGCTGACCAGCTCCGGTTTCGGCGATGATTCGTTTTTTACCCATGCGCTTTGCTAGAAGTGCTTGCCCAAGTACATTGTTGATCTTGTGAGAGCCGGTGTGATTGAGGTCCTCGCGCTTTAGAAACACTCTGATGTCACCAATTGTTGCTGCAAACTTTGGAGCTTCAGTGATTATGGAAGGTCGCCCTGTGTATGTTTTATGCAGAGTCGCGAGCTCGTCAAGAAATGCAGGATCTTTCCTGGCCGTCTGGTAAGTCTGGTCTAGTTCGTCCAGGGCTGCGATAAGTGACTCCGGAACAAAGCGTCCGCCAAACTCACCGAAGTACGGCCCAACTTGATCCGCTAATTTTCCTGACATGCAATAAGCCTAAGCCTTGGAAACATTGCTGAAGGAGGCTAGAAGGCTAGCGGCGTCTCCTGTCACTAGAGCCTCCCCAACCAAGACACAGTCAGCTCCCTGAGAGGCATACTCAATCACATCAGACACGTCTCTTACTGCTGACTCAGCAATCGTGATTGTGTGGGCAGGGATGAGCGACGATAGCTGGGCAAACAATGCTCGGTTTGTTTCAAAAGTCTCTAGATCTCTAGCATTGATTCCAATTAGCTCGGACCCCAATTCGCAAGCTAACTGCACCTCTGCTTCGTTATGAGTCTCAATTAATGCGCTCATGCCCAGATCCTCAACTAGGGTTTTGAGTCTCAAAAGTGTGTTCTTATCTAGCCCAGCGGCTATAAGCAACACTAGGTCAGCACCGTGAGCTCTAGATTCCAGAACCTGATACTCGTTGGCAATAAAGTCCTTCCGAAGAAGCGGTATCGATGCAATCCTGCGGACCGCATCAAAATCTTCAAGCGAGCCTAGAAACTTTCTACCCTCCGTGAGAATGCTTATCGCTCCAGCACCCGCATTCTGATAGAGCCTCGCCAACTCACCGGGATCTGGAATCTCGGCTAGCTTCCCCTTAGAAGGGCTTGCGCGCTTAATCTCTGCGATAACGCGTATTTTCGAGTCATTCAAGAGAAACTCTCTTGCCCTAAGGGCGGCGGGTGCCGACGCTGCTAACTTCTCCAAGTCTTTGAGAGATAGTCTCTGCTCTCGGCTTTGTGCGTCACTAATCGCGCCAGCGTATAAATCTTGAAGCAATTAGTTCTTTGATTTCGATCCGCCAACGCCATAGCCGGCTCGCTTGAGGTACCAACCAGCACCCAGCCCAACAACTGCCATTGCAGCACTTGCCCAAACCAGCAGTGCCTGGTCCAACCAGAAAAAGAGAGTCCCGAGAGCGAAAGCAGTGATGATTACGGAAACGGTGACCCAGGCAGCTAGCGAGTCTCCGTGACCAGGTTGAGAGTTATTTTCTGACATAGTTCTCCTTCTCTGGAACAACTTTATCAGCCAATAGTTACTTCTGATCGCCCCAGAGGTCCTCTGGCAAGACGCGATCTCGCATAGCCATGGAGGCCAAAGATCGCTCTTGCAACAGCAGTGCAACCATCCCAAGTGCGAGAATGTTCAAAACAACAGCGGCGAGAAAAATACCTGACCACAAGCTAACAGCGCTTGAAACAAGGAAATCGCTGCTTGCCAGATCCTGCAAGACGCCTGTCTTATCTGCTAGCTCCCGTTGAGCCGTAAGAGAGATCTGGGCTGAACTGGTTGTAGAAACAAAGAAAAGATTCCAGGTCATCAAGGCGGCAATTGCAGCACTGACATACCTGGTCACAACTGGCTTAGTCAAAAGGCTCAGTAACACTGCTAATAACTGAAGCCCAACAAGTGTTCCGAGAACCGGAAATGCAGAGTAGCCAGTGACCTCAAGTACACCTCCGCCTGCCTCCATCGAAACTTCGAAGGACGCCCAGCTTTGGCCAGCTGAGATAGCAAAAACCAAAATTGAAAGAAGCCAAGTAGTTAGCAGTCGGTTTCTGGTCAAGATAGCCTCTCCATGGAATTGGCCATCGCGATCGCCTTCAGTGGGGCTGATGCCTTAGATATCGTTTCCTGATTCTCCGACTCTGCCACGGAATCTAGAACAATACCTGCACCTGCCTGAACGAATCCCATTCCGTCTCTAAGAACCACGGTGCGAATAGCAATTGCTAAATCCGTATTACCCGAGAAGTCGAAGTATCCAACGACTCCACCGAACAATCCTCTATTGATTGGTTCCAGCTCGTGAATAACGCTAAGTGCCATTGGCTTTGGCGCTCCGGAGAGAGTCCCGGCAGGGAAAGTCGCTCTAACCACATCAACGGCAGAAGCACCTGCTGCCAACTCACCCTCTACGGTCGAAACAAGGTGCATGATGTGACTGTACTTTTCTACAGTCATGAACTCCGTAACGTTTACCGAGCTTGGAACACAAACCTTCAGTAGATCATTTCTCGCGAGATCAACAAGCATCAAATGTTCAGCTTGCTCCTTTTTGTCTTCCATCAAGCTCTGAGATAGCAAGATGTCTTCCTCGCCAGTTCTTCCTCTTGGGCGCGAGCCCGCAATTGGATGCAACACAGCACTGCCTTGGTTGACCTTCACAAGGGCTTCAGGAGAGGATCCAACAATGGAAAAAGTTCCAATGGAGTCAACAAAGTTCATGAGATACATGTATGGGCTGGGGTTTAGAGCTCTTAGGCATCGGTAAACGTCAAGAGCCGAGGCTTGAACCTTGGACTCGAAACGCTGAGAGACAACGACCTGAAACACGTCCCCCACGGTAACCCTTTTTTTGGCCAGCTCAACAATCTCTCTAAACTCTGAGTCAGTCGATGACCTAGAAAATACAGGTGAGGCACTGTTGTCAATCTCTGCGATAAACGGTGAGTGCTTTGCAAGTAACCCCTGCTTTAGATCTTCAATTCTCTGAAGAGACTTCTTGTACTCGGCAGCGACGTCTGTACCCTCGTGAACGTAAAGATTGGAAATTAGTTTGAGTGACGATTCCTTGTGATCAACCACCACCAGGTCCCTAAGCAGCACGAAAGCCATCTCCGGAATTTCATAGCTACCGTCCTTCTTAGGTGGAAGACTCTCAATCTCACCCACCACATCCCAACTGAGAAAGCCGACCATACCCGACACCAAAGGAGGCAATCCAGATATCGGAGCTGCCTTGAAAAGCGACTGCAGCGACTCAACCGCGTCAAGTCCTGATCCGCTAGCTAACTTCGCAGCCACTAAGTTGCTGGATTCACTTGCCTCGGATTCAACCCAGTTGATTCTTCCCTCTTTGCTGAGGAGCACTCCTAGGTTTGATACACCCACGAACGAGTATCTTGACCAGACTCCCTGTTCCGCGGACTCTAAGAGGAAGCTTCCGTTTGA
>JBIIXH010000057.1:0-6216 GCA_044338475.1 Rhodoluna sp. | reverse complement strand
CGACCTTGGAAATCTTCCGGGGAAAGCTCTCGGATGTGAGTGGCGTTTATGGCCTCTGCTTTTTTGAGGTCAAACCTTGCCGGGTTTGGATTCACATCAACAACATCGAATGCCTTGGCCATCTCGGTAAGGCTAAAGATGTCTTCATCGGCAGAGATACCCCAACCAAGAAGAGCCAAATAGTTCAATAGTCCTTCGGGGATGAAGCCTCGGTCTTTGTGGTGGAACAGATTGCTTTCTGGATCTCGCTTAGAAAGTTTCTTGTTGCCCTCCCCCATCACATAGGGCAAGTGACCAAATTGTGGAATGAAAGTTGTAATTCCTGCCTGCACCATCGCGTTGTAAAGAGCAATCTGTCTTGGGGTTGAAGACAATAGGTCTTCTCCTCGAAGAACATGGGTAACACCCATAAGTGCATCATCAACCGGGTTCACCAACGTATACAGCGCTTGGCCGTTGGGACGAACTACAACAAAGTCTGGAAAGGAACCAGCTGGGAAAGTAATTTCCCCGCGAACCAGGTCGGTAAAGGAAATATCCGTATCTGGAACTCTAAGTCTGAGAGCAGGTGTTCTACCTTCAGCTAAATACTTATCTTTAGTTGCTTGGTCAAGATCACGCTCTGAGTTGTCGTAGCCAAGCTGCTTGGCTCTGCCGGCAGCCTCGTTTCGAGCATCGATTTCTTCGCCAGTTAGAAAGCTCTCATAAAGATGCCCGGCATTTTTGAGCTTTTGAATAACCTCTAGGTATATCTCTGTCCGTTGCGACTGACGATATGGCTCGTGAGGTCCCCCAACATTGACACCCTCGTCCCAGTCCAGCCCTAACCAAGACAGAGCAGCTAGTAGCTGCTCGAAGCTTTCTTCGCTGTCTCGTTCTTGATCGGTATCTTCAATCCGGAAGATAAACTTGCCACCGGTGTGACGGGCGTAGGCCCAATTAAACAGCGCGGTTCGAATAAGCCCCACGTGCGGAGTACCGGTAGGTGAAGGGCAAAATCTAACCCGAACGTTGCTGCCAGTGGCATCAGAGAACGGGGCGGTAATCAAAGAAGTCATGATGCAATAAGTCTAAGCAACGGGGTTAGAGAGGATGCCGATTCCCTCAACTTCACACTCGATGATGTCTCCAGCCTTGATGACGCTGATTCCAGCAGGAGAGCCGGTCAAGATGATGTCCCCTGGCAGCAAGGTCATGTTCTTGGAGACGTAGGAAATGATGAAAGGAATCTTGTGTACCATCTCGGAAATCGCCACGTTTTGTCTGACTTCGCCATTGATTCTGGACTCAATAACCTGACCATCTGGTACAAACTCAGTTTCGACCCAAGGCCCCAGCGGGCAGAAGGTATCAAAACCCTTTGACCTAGCCCACTGGCCATCGCCAAACTGCAAATCCCTAGCTGTGACATCGTTAGCGATTGTGACTCCCCAGAGATAGTCCAGCGCCTTTTCTTCGCTAACGTTCTTGGCAAGCTTTCCGATAACTAGGCAAAGCTCGGCTTCTAGCTCAACTTGCTTGCTCTGAGGTGGAATAACAATGGCATCACCGTGTCCCACAATCGCACTTGAAGGCTTAAAGAATATAAGCGGCTCTTCGGTAACTTCTTCGCCGATCTCGGCGGCGTGGTCAGCAAAGTTCTTACCAATACAAACAATCTTGGAGGGAATGGTGGGAGCAAGAAGCTTTACTTCCTTAAGAGGTATTCGCTCACCGGTGGTTTGGTAGCCAGCAACCAGCGGGTGACCTTCAAGAACCACAAGTTCTGGTCCGTCAACGATGCCGAATCTGGGTTCTGCGCCGTTACTAAATCTTGCTACCTTCACTCTGAGAGTCTATACATCCAGCCGTGCTTGTCTTCGACTCGCCCGTATTGGATGCCAGTTAGCTGCTCTCTGAGGGAAACCGTAAGCTTGCCAGGCTCACTTTCGGCCTTGCCTATTTCTTCGTTCTTGGACTTTAGTAACCCAATTGGGGTAATTACGGCAGCTGTTCCGCAGGCGAAAATCTCTGTAATCGAGCCGCTGTTTACTCCCTCACGAATCTCATCCAGCGTGATCTTTCGCTCTGTGACTTCGTGGCCTCTATCTTTGAGCAAAGTAATAATCGAGTTCCTAGTAATACCCCGAAGGATAGTTCCGTCTAAACCTGGAGTCATCACCTTGCCATCAGCAAAGACAAAAAATAGGTTCATGCCACCAAGTTCTTCAATGTATGTTCCTGTTTCAGCGTCAAGGAACATTACCTGCGAGCAGCCATTTTCATAACCCTCGTTTTGCGCCATCAAAGAAGCAGCATAGTTACCGCCGGTTTTTGCTTCACCGGTTCCATGCTTTCCAGCTCGAGCCGAATCAAGAGCAATCCAAATCGATACTGGCTTGACTCCCCCAGTGAAGTAAGGTCCAACAGGAGATGCAATTACTCGATACTCGGCACGGTGTGCAGCTCTTACTCCAAGAAAGTTCTCAGCGGCAATTTCGAAGGGACGGAAATACAAAGTCTTTTCGTTCTCTGGTGCTGGCACCCAATCGCCATCAAGGGCAATCAATGCTCGCAGTGATTCAATGAAGATCTCTGTTGGAAGCTCTGGAAGCGCCATGCGCTTGGCAGAGCGCTGCAGTCTTGCCGCGTTTTCCTCTGGTCTAAAAGTCCAGATTGATCCATCGTCGTGACGATAGGCCTTAATGCCTTCAAAGATTTCTTGGCCGTAGTGCAACACAGCACTTGATGGATCCATCAAGATTGGGCCGTATGGCTCAACCCTGGCTGAGTGCCAGCCCTTATCTTTTTCCCAAACGACTATAACTTGGTGATCGGTGAAGTGAGTCCCGAAAGTTGGGTTAGCGATAATCGCATCGCGATCAGCTTTTGAAACCGGGTTAGGGTTCTTGATTTGCTCGAAAGTTACGCTCATGTCTACAAACCCTCGAAGATACTTCTAGCTATTTGGTCAGTAGATAGACCCGTTGCAGATTTAGCTAAATGCTTGGCAATTGCGGATTCAAGCTTTCCAGCAGCATCTACTTCTTCGATGTGACGAAGTAGCATCGCGGCGGATGCAATTGCTGCTGTTGGGTCAGCCAGTGCTCGACCTGCAATGTCAGGAGCAGAACCGTGGACAGGCTCAAACATAGAAGGGAATGTCCCACTTGGGTTCAAGTTGCCACTTGCCGCCAAGCCAATGCCGCCGCTGATAGCAGCAGCTAGGTCAGTCAAAATGTCGCCAAACAAGTTATCGGTCACAATGACATCGAACCTGGAAGGTTCGGTGACCATAAATATGGTCGCAGCGTCTACGTGTAGGTAGTCGTGATCAACACTTGGATACTCTTTGGCAACTTCGTTCACAATTCGCTGATAAAGGTTTCCGGAGTGAACAAGCACATTGTGCTTGTGCACAAGGGTTAGCTTTTTTCTAGTTCTGGACGCGGCAAGCTTGAAGGCGTAGCGAACTACCCTTTCAACACCGTAAGCGGTGTTAACCGAAACCTCGTTGGCAACCTCTTCTTTGGTTCCCTGGCGAATCGATCCACCATTTCCAACATATGGACCCTCGGTGCCCTCACGAACAACAACGAAGTCAACCACTCCTGGATCTGCAAGCTTGGAAGAAACTCCTGGGTATAACTTGGTTGGGCGAAGATTCACATAGTGATCAAAGCCAAAGCGAAGCTTTAGAAGCAGTCCTCGTTCTAGGATTCCTGAAGGAACGTTCGGGTCTCCAATAGCTCCTAGAAGCAATACGTCCTGGGATGCAAGAGATTCCATTTCGGCATCAGTGATTACTGTTCCGGTAGCCAAATACCTTCTGGCGCCAAAGTTAAACTCAGTTTTTTCAAAATTTACTCTGGGAGCAGCCTGCTCTAGAGCGGCAACGGCATGGCGAATGACCTCTGGACCGATTCCATCGCCTGGAATCACCCCAAGCTTTACTGATTTAGCCAATTGAACTCCGCTTCTGATAAAACAACTTTACTTGTTTTGGTGCTTGGCTCAGAGGGCAAGTTTTGGCTAGGGAAGAAACTTGATTTTCTTGCCATTCATGACAACTTTGAGCCTCGCAATAGCCGAGCTCCCCAGACCGTGCAATGAAGTTAGCTTCTCTAGGGTGATCTTTCGAAGATCAGAGACTTTGTATAACTTGGCATCCACCAGGGCACGCCTCGCAGGAGCAGATAAACCAATCTTTCGCCATTCCCCATCAAAAGGCTCATAGCTCGCAGGGTCTGCAGGGTTTGGCTTTGGCGGAAGGTTCTTACCAGGTTTAGCCATAGGGCCAGTTTAGATAACTACAGCTTGATAGCTAAGGCAGTGAGGGTTATTGAGGGCTTGAGTCCTTGCTTGGTTTGAACTTGGCCGTCGCGGTTAGTGATGAATTCAACCTTCAAAGGCAAAGATCCAAGTATTTGTGTCATTGAATCAACACTTGGCAAGACATCGGGGTTCTGAGGTCCACCAAAGCCATCTTTGAGGTTCTCAAGTGCATGCCAAACTCCAAAGAATGTTCCGCCAGGAACAATGTTTGCCACCAACCGAACAATGCCCGCTGCAAGGTCTTCGTGTCCAATTTGCATATAGGCAATTACCCCAAGATCAACAGGGGCAAGTTTGGATTCAAAATCTAGGGCTGAGGCTTGGGTTGTAAAAACCGAGTCTGAAACGTTTCTTTCGGCAGCAAGCTTTTCACATTTGGCCAAACCAACCTCGGAGAGGTCAATGTTTTCTGCCTGCCAGCCTTTCTCGGCAAAAAAGACAGTGTTGCGACCCTCACCCCCGGCAAGATCAATCATCTTGCCTGGGGAAAGGTCCGCTAAGTGTTCTTTGACAAAGCGATTTACTTCGGTTGTGTAAATGTACTCATCAACCGAGTACTTCTGATCCCAGAAAACTTTGTCCATAAAAGAAGTATGCCAATACCTGGAGAAACTAGTTCACTACAGTAAGGCCGGTTTCAGCCGCTGCATTTCCTAGCGATCCACCGTTATGAAGCTTTCCTGTAAAGCCATTAGCCTTCATGGTCTCGATAGCTGCACCTGCACGGTTACCGCTTCTGCAGTAGATGTAGTAGTCAGCTGACTTGTCCAAAGTTTCTAGGTTTGACATGAAGGAAGCGTCTTGAACGTCAAAAAGCTTTGAGCCTTCTAGGTAACCTGCTGAGGTTTCTTCAGGGGTGCGAACATCGATAACAGCTGCATAGCTACTCATATCCATTGGCTCCTGGGCACTGCATCCGGTTAGACCTGTAACGGCCAACGCTGCGATAAAGCTAGCAGCAATAAATTTGTAAAACTTCTTCAATTGGTATTCCTTTCGTATACCCCCTAGGGTATACTAAAATCAAACAGAACGCAAGGAGCAACTATGCAAATCGAACCTCAGGACCTGAAAAAAGCCAGAGACCGTCTAGTTCGTGCCCAGGGCCAAATAGCCGGAGTCGTAAAGATGCTCGATGAGGGCAGAGACTGCACCGACATCTTGACCCAGCTCTCAGCTGCCAACTCAGCCCTGACCAAGGCAGGTTTTGCCATCATCGCCACCGGCATGGCCCAGTGTGGCAATGATGCAGCAGGAACCAAAGATCGAGCCACGCTCGAAAAAGCTTTTATGTCTTTGGCCTAAGCCCCATACCTTCTTATAGCAATCAACTAACTCAAGGGATCAAATGAAAACAGTAATCATCGGCGGAGTAGCTGGCGGAATGTCAGCTGCAACAAGACTAAGAAGATTGCAAGAAGATGCCGAAATCATAATCTTCGAGCAAGGCAAGAATGTGTCTTATGCCAACTGTGGTCTTCCCTATCACGTAGGTGAGGTCATCAAAAACGAGTCCGAGTTACTTCTTCAAACCCCAAAGAGCCTAAACGACCGCTTCAACCTAGACGTTCGTGTGAACTCCAGAGTTACCAAGATTGATCCAGCCAACAAAACCGTCACAGTTCTGAACCTGATCGATAACCAAAGCTACGAAGAGTCCTACGACAAGCTGGTCATCTCAACCGGAGCAAAGCCCAGAGCCCTGCCCACCCCAGGAATTGACAGAGCACACGTTCTAAGAGACCTTGAAGATGCAACCGGAATAAAAGCTTTGGTTGACTCTGGCAAAATCAAATCGGCAGCAATTTTGGGAGCAGGCTTTATCGGAATTGAACTAGCTGAAAACTTTGTTCACCGTGGCCTAAAGACCACGGTGGTTGAGATGAGTAAGTCAATCCTTCC
>JBIIXH010000056.1:0-6220 GCA_044338475.1 Rhodoluna sp. | reverse complement strand
TACCTCGCTCCCGATAGTCCTTACGGAGCTGGTCATCGAGGAGTGGACTATGAAGTCGCTTTAGGCCAGGGAGTTTTCGCTCCCGCAAATGCAACAGTGAGCTTCGTGGGTTTAGTCGTTGATCGGCCAGTTCTAAGTTTGTCGCACAACGGAAAGACAATTAGCTCCTACGAGCCAGTATGTAGCTCACTCACCGTCGGGGAACAAGTTGCTGCTGGCGAACTGGTGGCTGAAGTTTGTGAACCGGACAAAGGTTATGTCCCGCACTGTAGCGACAAACTCTGTCTGCACTTTTCAACAAGACAAAACGGTGAGTATCTTTCACCGCTTTGGTTCACCGGCGAGCTTTCACCCTCGGTGCTTCTGCCCTGGATAGAACCTGGCTAGGCCCTGGGGTGAGCGTTTAGATACCCTTGCTTCAGTCGATCTACAGACACGTGGGTATAGATCTGTGTTGTAGCGAGCGAGGAATGACCAAGTAATTCCTGCACCGCTCGAAGATCCGCACCGCCGTCTAGCAAATGCGTTGCCGCGCTGTGCCTTAGGGCGTGCGGTCCCGCAACACCCACTGCGGTGTCAGCCAGCAATCCAGCCACCAGAGCGTATACCTGCCTGACACCAATTCGCTTTCCTCTTGAGCTAATCAGCAGCGCGCTTCCACTGGTCTCATTGACAAACTGTGGTCTTCCCTCGCGAATCCATTTTGCTAATGCGTCACTGGCTGGATCGCTATAGGGAACCATGCGCTGTTTGTTTCCTTTACCGGTAACTCGAAGGATTTTTCGGCTGTAGTCGATGTCATCAAGGTTTAGCCCCACCAGCTCGCTTACTCGGATTCCGCTACCGTAGAGGATTTCAACCATTAACAAATCAGTGATCCCGGTTGGGTTGTCCTTGGTCGCCAGGGGCTCTATCTTCTCAAAAATTCCTGACATTGCCTCGCGAGATAAAACCTTCGGCAATGTCCTAGAAGCCTTTGGTGATCGAAGTTTGAGCCCAGGATCAGTTTCCAGCTTGCCGTTTTTGAATAACCAAGCCGTGAAAGCTCTTACCGCTGCACTTTTGCGAGCCAGGGTGGTCTTTGCTAACCCCTTCTCGCTGACTCGCCAGAGCCAATCTCGGACAAGCTCGAGATCTATGTCTTGAATTTCAGATTGTTGTTTTGATTCCATAAATTCGAACAGATCCGTAACGTCCGACACGTAAGCCTTGACGGTATTCGGTGAAAACCCTTTGCCGTTTTCAAGTTCAAGGCTGAACTGGTCACGAAGATATTCAAGCTCTGTAGGCATATTTCAAAGCGTAATGGAGTGAACCCGAAGAATCTTGATGCCAGGTGAGTTGATTCATTCTCTTGAGTTCAGCTATCGCTAGCCCGAGCTCGAACTCGGTAAGGCCAGCCACCTTGGCAATTTGCTCTGCAGTTGCTTGTCTTAGATCTCTTAGTGCGTCTTGGGCTCTGACTTGAAGTGCTGAGCCAGCTTGATAATGAAGCACTTCGGTGTTTGATGAAGTTATCAACTTGGTGTCAAACAAAGCTTTTGCCTTGCCTTCGGCAATCAAGTAATTCGTGCCGGCAGAAGCCGCCGAAGTGACAGGTCCTGGAACTGCGTACAAGTCTCTATCCAGTTCAATGGCATTATGTGCGGTGCGGATCGAGCCAGAGCGAATTCCCGCCTCCACCACAACAATTGTTGGAGTCAAAGCTGCTATCAATCTATTTCTTTGCAGGAAACGCCAACGACTAGGAGCAACCCCTGGTGCTAGTTCTGAGATAAGGGCACCTTCACTCAGAATTGCTTGAAACATTCTTGAGTTGCTGCTTGGATACTTTCTATCCAGACCTCCCGCCATCACCGCAACCGTTGGAAGAGATTGCTTAAGACTTTGGTTGTGAACGTGGCTATCGATTCCGATTGCACCACCGGAAACGGTGTTGCGTTTACTAAAGCCAAGTTCGGCAACAAGTTTCTCGGTAACCTGCAAGCCATAGCTGGTGCATGCTCTGGATCCAACAATAGAAACCCCCGAAGCTAGAAGACTCAGAACGCGTTTATTGCCTTGCGAGAAAATCACCGCGGGAGCTCCGAAACCTAAGTCATCTAAACCGGCTGGCCAGTTGGAGTCTTCTTTGAGTGAGATAGCAAGTCCGAGCTGCTTGCTTCTTTGTAAGGTTTGAGTGAGCGATTGCTTTGAAAACCTTGGAAGCCAGCGCTGTCTAGAGTCGATGAGTGTTTCAGGAAGATCCCCGAATACCTCTTGAAGAGTTTCACCCGCTTGGGATTCATTGATCTCATCAAGAACTCTGGAAACCTGAAAACCACCAACTAGTAGCTCGAGAAAGCTAGTTCTTCCAAGCGCAGCTGTCAGAGCCCCTGCCATGCGATCGCCTGGTTCGGTCACAATAGAAATGCAGGTTGCTGCCACTAGCTGGCTAGCTCGTTCTAGCGAGAACTGCTCCTGGAAATGGTGAGTTAGTTGGTACAACTCTTGTTCACTCAAGATGGTGTCGGGCATGGAAAAACTATTCCAAGAACAGCTGCTGGGGTGTTGAAAGTAGCTAAAGCTGTGGAGAAGTTATTCTCCGACAGCCAATTCTTTGGGAAGCTCGAAAGCCTTACCCGACAGCTCTTCGACGTTGACGTCTTTGAAGGTAAGCACTCTAACCGACTTGATGAAACGATCAGTGCGGTAGATGTCCCACACCCAAACGTCACTCATGTTTAGTTCAAAGTAAAAATCGTTTGGGGTATCTACTCTTTTGAGCTCGACATCGTTAGCGAGGTAGAACCTACGCTCGGTCTCAATTACATACTTGAAGGTTCCAACAACATCCCGATACTCGCGATAAAGCGCGACTTCAGCTTGTCTGTCGTAGTCTTCGTATTCGTTTTCTTCCATCTGGCCTTCAGTCTATTCCAGCCCTAGGCCAGAATCCTAGTCAGCCAAGTAAGTCGGTGGATAGCTGAAGGACCGAGGGCCCTGACGGCAGCTATGTGGGCTGCGGAGGCATAACCCTTGTGTCCTGCCAACCCGTAACCCGGATGCTTCTGATCTAGCTCCTGCATCAAAGCATCCCTAGTTACCTTTGCCAAGACCGCGGCCGCGGCGACGCTGACGCAATTGGTATCCGCCTTGACTTGTACCTGAACTTCAAGACCGTAGGAAACTTTCCCCAGCCAATTGTGCGAGCCATCAAGCAAGATAACCGCACCCGCCTCAGCCATCAGTTTTCTCTTGTCCGCATCTTTTAATAGCTCATCCAGTGCTCGACCTGCAGCCATTCGCAAAGCCTCCGAGATACCAAACTCGTCGATTTCGGTGTTGCTGCTAAAACCCACAGCGTAATTACCCACCCAATCAGAAAGTGGACTTGTTATTGCGGTTCGGGCCTTTGCGGTCATCAACTTGGAGTCTTGTAACTTCTCAGGCCATGCTTCTAGCTCAGGATTTGATTTATCGATCATTGCAACACCAACAGCAACGGGACCCGCGATTGCGCCTCTTCCAACCTCATCGATTCCAATTACGAAGCGGTTGCCTCGCTCAAAGATTCGACGCTCGGTGTCAAGGCTTGGGAATGTCTTTGAAGACATCAGGGTAGTTATCCAGCCAGATCCAGTTTTCAAAAGGCCAGCTAATCACCATTGCACGACCTACGACCCATTCGGTCGACACAAAGCCCTTGCTAGGTAGATCTCCGTGGAAGCGGGAGTCTTCGCTGTTGCCTCGATTGTCCCCCATCACCCAAAGTGAACCTGCTGGTACTTCAACATCGAACTCAATAGCCGATGGTGCTTGCCCGGCACTCAGGTAAGGCTCAGTAATTGGTACACCGTTGATGGTGAGCTTTCCATCGGCGTCACAGCAAACAATCTTGTCTCCCGCTATACCAATGACTCTTTTTACTAGGTGTTGCTTGCTATCTGGTGCGGTAATTCCAAAAGCGGATAGGAACCAGTCGACTGAAACAACCAGTGGATCGGTTGGCTCTGAAACGTCCGGGCCCAACCAGCCACCAGGATCTTTGAAAACCACAATGTCGCCGCGCTCAATTGGATACAAAGCCGGGGTTAGTTGATTGACAATAATGCGGTCGTCGATCTGCAGAGTCTCGAGCATTGAGCCGGTAGGTATGAAAAAAGAGCGAATCAGGAAAGTCTTTATCAGAAGCGACAACACAAGGGCAGCTCCAATAACAACTACTAGGTCGATAAAGAACGCAACAAATACGTTGGTTCTTTTTCGGCGCAGTTTTTGCTTGCCACTGAGCTTGTTTTTCCTTGGTCGCATTGGCTCGCCAAGCGATAGCTCTTTACTCACGCTAAGCGTGTCCCCCTAAAGACCTTTAGACGTTTTCGCGCTTTTCGCGAATCTTTGCCTTCTTGCCTCGTAGATCACGCAAGAAGTAAAGCTTGGCACGGCGAACAGCACCCTTGGAAACAAGCTCAATCTTGTCGATGATTGGAGAGTGGATTGGGAAAGTTCTTTCAACACCAACCTGGAAGCTAACTTTTCTAACAGTAAAAGTTTCGCGAACACCTTCACCGGAACGGCGAATAACGATTCCCTGGAAAACCTGAATACGAGATCTTGAACCTTCAATGATGTTTACGTGAACCTTTACGGTGTCACCGACTCTAAATTCTGGAACATCAGTTTTTAGTAAGGCTTTGTCTACTGAATCTAAGATGTGCATTTTGTGTCGCTTCCTGTTTTTAGCACGCAGGTCAAAAACGGTTATGTTGGTGGTTTTTGCTTCGCCCTATCTCCCCTGCGGCAGAGCCCATTACTGGAGGCGAAACTCCATATTGCCACAGTTTTGACCCCTAGGCAATTGGCAACTAATCGATCAGATCTGGCCTGATTCTTCGGGTCTTTTCCAGAGCTTGCTCCTTGCGCCACTTAGCGATCTCGGCGTGATTCCCACTTAGCAAAACCTCAGGAACATCCAGACCGCGCCAGCTAGCAGGCTTGGTGTAACTCGGATACTCCAATAGGCCCTGACTGTGTGATTCCTCGTCCAAAGATAAAGAGTTGCCGATAACTCCTGGAATAAGCCTTGCGATTGCCTCAATCATCGCAACCGCCGCAACTTCACCTCCGTTGAGCACGTAATCACCCAAGCTAATCTCTCGCACCTCTGCCTTGCTGGCGGCGTAGTCCAAAACTCTCTGATCAATTCCCTCATAGCGACCGCAGGCAAATACCAAGTGCTCTTTGGTTGAGAGCTCTCTGGCCGTAGCTTGCTTGAAAGGAACTCCTGCCGGAGACGGAAAGATAACCGTGGTGTTTTCAGAAAGCACCGAGTCCAGAGCCAAACCCCAGGGTTCTGCCTTCATGAGCATTCCGGCTCCCCCGCCAAAGGGAGTGTCATCAACGGTTCGATGTTTGTCCTCGGTGAACTGCCTCAGATCGTGAGCCTTGAAATCAATTAGTGACTGCTCTTGAGCTTTACCCAGTAGGGAGATATCCAGCACCTGAAAAAAATCAGGAAAGATGCTGATGGCATCAATTCTCATCAGATTCACCACCTGGAAGATTGACTTCAAAAAGACCCGCCGGCGGAGTTAGAACTACTTGGCCTTTTTTGATGTCAACCGAAGGGACAATTTGCTTCACAAACGGAACCAGCACTTCGCCGTTAGAAGTTTCAATTGCCAACAGGTCTTGGGCTGGAAGATGATCCACACGAATTACCTTGCCAACGACCTCTTCCCCAACTAAAGCCGTTAGGCCAACTAGCTGATGGTCGTACCAGGCCTCTGGGTCTTCAGGAAGCTTGTCAAGATCGGTTTCAATTAGCAAGATTGCTTTCACCAGGGTCTCGGCTTGGCTTCGATCTTGGATGCCCTCTAGAAATAAAACAGGGGCTTGGTTATAAAAGCGAAGCTCGGCTACCTTGACGGTTTTGCCAAACCATTCAGATGTCTCTGGAACTTGAAGTTCCAGCTCTTGGCCGGCACGAAATCTTTGATCCGGGCTATCGGTATATAGCTCTAGCTTGAGAGCTCCTTTTAGACCGTGCGCTTTAACGAGTCTTCCGACTCGTAGCTTGGTCTTACTAGAAGTCACCATCCACCACATCAACGCGAATTTTCTTGCCGTCGGCAAGTGCGTTGACCAATGTGCGAAGTGCTTTAGCTGTTCTGCCGTTGCGCCCGATTACTCTGCCCAGATCATCTGGGTGAACGTGAATCTCTAGAAGATCTCCTCTAGA
>JBIIXH010000055.1:0-6225 GCA_044338475.1 Rhodoluna sp. | reverse complement strand
TCTAGTAGCTCCAGGTGTGCAAATGCTTGAGCGTAAGTTCTAGCAAGAGCTGGAAGCAATCTTCTTTGGTGGCGTCCGTAGTCCATCAGAACGTGTTCTGTTCCATCGTGAGTTGGGAACTGAGTTCTTTCATGTGCGTAACGAATAGCAATTGTTAGCGCAACCTTCTGAGCGTTGGTAACACCACCGGTAATTGACACTCTTCCCTGAACCAAAGTTCCGAGCATGGTGAAGAATCTTCTTCCCTTGGATTCGATTGGAGATGAGTATGTTCCATCTTCTGCGACATTGCCGTAGCGGTTTAGTAACCACTTCCTTGGAATGCGAACGTTGGTGAAGTGTAGTCTTCCGTTGTCAACACCGTTTAGACCTCCCTTAACGCCATCGTCGTCTCCGCCAACTCCTGGTAAGAAATTTCCACTGTTGTCGCGAAGTGGAACATAGAAAGCGTGAACGCCGTGGTTTTCACTTTTGGAAATCAACTGCGCAAAAACAACTGCTGCCTTGGCGTGGATTGCAGCGTTACCGATGTAGTCCTTCCAAGCGTGACGAGATGGAGTGTGAATTACAAATTCTTGTGTTGCCTCGTCGTAGATCGCGGTAGTGCCGATGTTTGCAACATCAGAACCGTGACCGGTTTCGGTCATTGCAAAAGATCCTGGGGTTTCTAGTGTTACTACTGAGGGAAGTATTTCTTCATGGTGTGAATCTGTTCCTAAATACAAAATTGCTGCACCAAAGAGTCCCCACTGAACTCCGTACTTAATCTGAAGTGATGGGTCAGCAAGAATCAGTTCTTCAAAAACTGTTAGTGATCCGCCTGGATCGGAGCTGCCACCTGCGATGGCGGGGAAGCCATATTTGGTGGAACCGTTTTCTACCAAGATCTTTAGTTGGCCAAAGACTCGTTCACGATGCTCGTGGTGAGTAAGCCCTGGGATTTGCCACATTTCGGGCTGTTCGCAAATTCGGCGGGTGTGTAGACGAATGTCTTTCCACTTACCCAGCAACATGTCCCCAACAAGGGCGGTATCTACCTTTGGCAAAATTTCGCTTTGCATCGCACACTCCTTCGTGTTGCTCTGATTGTAAGCACCGAGTAATTCATTGAAATTGCGGGTCTAAAAAGTCTGTAACTAGCTACAACCCCACTAAATTCAAGGATTGCTTCTTTGTATGAAACATACAAAAAACTAGGTGTTTTTTTGGAAGGTCAGTTTCCTTCAAAAGTGACTGGCGACTTAGAAAGGTAAGCCTCCATCGCCCGTCTGGCGTCATTGGATGCCGCAAGCCTGGCCAAGCGCTTGCCTATAAGTGCGTCTTCAGACTTTTCATCTAGCAAAGCTGCTCTTGCGGAAGCTAGCGTTGCCTGCACTGCAAGCGGTGCTTGCGCAGCAATTTTATTTGCTAGCTCAAGTGCACGTTCTTTCTCGCTGCCAACTGGAACAACTTCATTCACTATTCCAAGACGTAGTGCAGTTGCTGCGTCAAAGGAATCTCCGGTAAGTAGGTATCTCATTGCGTTCGACCAACCAGCAGATCTTGGCATTCTCTTGGTAGCTCCACCAAATGGCAAAATTCCTCTTGATACTTCTAATTGAGCAAACTTTGCATTCTCAGCTGCAATTACAACTTCGCTGTTTAGTGCGAGCTCAACACCGAGTGTGAAACAGGTTCCTTGAATTGCAATAACCACGGGTTTTGATACCGGCTTAGATTGAATTCCCCAAGGATCTAGACCACCTTCAGGAACCATCGCTAAACCATCAGCGTTTAATCTTGGTGCAACATCTGCTAGGTCTAATCCAGCGGTGAAGTGATCACCGTGGGCAAAAACTAATCCAACTCGAAGTTCTGGATCAGAATCTAACTTGCCGTATGCAAGCGCTAACTCCTGCAACATTTCCATATCCGCGGCATTCAATTTTTCTGGGCGATTTAGCCCAATTAGAAGCACGTGGCTTATTTGCTCAACAGTTACTTTGGAAGTTGCGTTCATGGGTTGACCTGCTTGGTTTAGGTAGGGCTAGTTAGGTAGGTTGGTTTCAATTACAGAAACAATCTCAGCTGCATCTGGCTTCACTTTTGGTCTAAAGCGGTGAACCTCGCCGTTTGGCAAAACCAAGAACTTTTCAAAGTTCCATGCAACCGGTCCTGCTACACCGGACTGGTCTTTGGTTTTCACTAGCTCTTTGTAGAGAGGGTGGCGGCCCTTACCGTTGACCTTTATCTTTTCGGTCATCGGGAAGCTAACGCCCCAAGTTGTTGAGCAGTACTCTGCGATGTCTTCTGACTTCTTGAGTTCTTGCAAAAACTGGTTGGAAGGCATACCCAGAACTGTGAAGCCTCGGCTTCCGTACTTTTTCTGGAGAGCTTCCAGGGCTTCGTATTGTGGGGCAAGGCCGCACCTGGAAGCGACATTGACCACCAGCACCACTTTCCCTGCGAACTTGGAAAAATTGGATACTGTGCCATCTAGCATGACTAGCTCTGTTTCTTGAATGCTCATGACTAGATTCTACGTCTGAAGCGAGTAGATTTATCTAGCCCGATAAAGCTCACTAGAAAAGGTCCTCTTGCACGTCGCGTTGTTCATGGATCAGCACCCGCACTCACTTGGCGGAGTCCAAACCTCAGTGATGCTGCAGACCAAATACCTTAACCGCTCCGGTGTACGAGTAACTATTTTTGCCCCCAAATCAAAAAAAGCCAGAGTAGACGAAAACATAAAGGTTTTACCTTCCAATTACTCACCCCTTGGCAGAGAGTATGCGATTGTTTGGTCACTTAGAAAAGCGGCTAAGTTTTGCGAAGAGGTTTATAAGGAAAGAACTTTTGACGTTGTCCATGTTCAGGGCGATTTTGCATCAGCTAGCTTGGGTGCAGCCTTAGCAAGAAAACACAATCTCCCGCTTGTTCATACCGAACATACCAATGTTGATGTCATGGCAAACAAGCTAATTGGAAAACCTCTGAAGATTGTGCTTTTGAAATTCTTCACCTGGCAGTATGGTCATTTTCTGAAGATCAAGCAGCGTCCGAGGGTCATAGATGCTTTTGACTACGCACGATTTATCTTGCCTCAGGCAGATCTTGTGATTGCGCCTTCCAAGCACTACGCAGCGTTGTTGGAAGAAAAAGGCGCCGCAACAAACGTTAAGGCGAGCTTTACGGGTGTAGACGACGAGGAAATACAGCAAATAAAAAGAACAGTCGCTGTTCCAAATAAACCAATTAGTTTTGTCTGGGCTGCCAGGATGCAGCCTGAGAAGAGGCTGATTCAAACCATCGAGGCTTTTGCCAGATCTAAGGTCAAGGCACACCTAACAATTTATGGTTTTGGTCCACTTGAGAAAGTGGCGAAGAACCTCGTTCGAGCAAGGCTTCTTTCGAAGAAAGTAACCTTCCGTGGCCGTGTTCCCCACTCTGAGCTCCTGCAGATCTTTGCCAACGCTGATGTGGTCATGCAAACCAGCATTGGCTTTGAAACTCAGGGGTTGACTGTTTACGAATCTGCAGCTGTTGGAACGCCAGTTTTGCTATGTGATCCAAAGATTGCGGCAGAGCTTCCTAAGAAGACTTACTGGCTAGATAAGTCTGGAACCATCAAGAGCTTGTCAAAGACCATCAAGAAAGCGGCTGAGGACATCTCCGAAGGTAGCAACAAGCGAGACCTATTGAAGGACCCAACCTGGTTACTCCAAAGCGCACTAACTAACCAGATGATCGAAACATACAAGCAACTGATTGCTAAAAAGCAGTCCAAATAGTTTCTCTTTGCCTTCCCACCTGAACTGAAGCCACCGATAGGGGGCTAGTTTGCGCAGTCTCTAAGTAAACTGGTGCGAAAGGCAGTAGCGATTTGGTTTGTTGAGGGTAGAAAACTATGTTTCTAGAAGCAGCTCTAACTAACGCAACCTCCGCGCCTGTTTTGGCTTTTGTTCTAGGGCTTCTTGCCGTAGCAATAAAATCTGATCTTCGACTTCCGGAGTCGGTCTACCAAGGACTCTCCATATACCTTTTGCTGGGTATCGGTATCAAAGGTGGAGTTGCCCTATCGGAGGCAAACCTCGCCGAGGTCTGGTTGCCTATTTTGGGTACTCTTGCTCTGGGTATAGTAATTCCGCTTTTAGCCTTCTTGGTCTTAGGAACACTCACCAAGCTAGACACCATAAACAAAGGTGCGCTTGCAGCGCAATACGGATCAACTTCCTTGGTTACTTTCTCTGCAGCATTAATCTTCGTCGAATCACAGAACATCTCTTACGAGGGTTACGTCACCACACTGCTAGCAATTCTTGAGGTTCCAGGAATTGTTGTTGGTTTACTTCTGGCTTCTAAGGGTTTAAATAGAGGTTTGAACTGGGGAGACTCTCTAAGAGAGATTGTCACCTCTAAATCGATTGTTTTGCTTGCCGGTGGTTTGGCTTTGGGTCTTGCAACCGGTGCAAGTGGCTACGAAAGAATTGAGCCCCTCTTTGGTGGTCTTTTTGCCGGTGTCCTTGCATTGTTCTTACTTGAAATGGGAATCGTTGCTGGACGAAGACTTCCAGATGTCAAGAAAGCAGGATTTGGTCTAGTGATCTTTAGTATCGGTTTCCCGATTCTTTCTGGATCTCTAGGTGTCTTGGTTGGAGAACTAACCGGTTTGAGTCTTGGGGGAAGCGTGATACTCGGTGTTCTTGCGGCCTCAGCTTCTTATATTGCAGCTCCTGCTGCTGTGAGGCTAGCGTTGCCTGAGGCTAGTCCTGGTATTTACCTCACAGCATCTCTTGCAATTACATTCCCGTTCAACTTGATTTTCGGAATCCCAATCATGTTTGCAGTTGGTCAATTTATGGAAGGTTTGGGTATTTGATGTTTTCCCAACGAAAGCTACTAACCGTTGTTTGCGAAGGCGCTTTGGAGTCAAGGCTCATTAAAGACCTACTCGCTCTTGGTGCCAAGGGGTACACGGTTACCGACGCGCACGGAACAGGTCCACGTAACCAAAGAAATGGCGATCTAGAGGGCGGAAACATTCGTCTGGAGGTTGTGACCGATCAGGTCACACTGGAAAAAATTGTTGAAAGATTACAGTCCGACTACTTCCCAAACTACGCAGTTAGCGTGTGGGTAGCCGATGTTGAGGTGTTGCGCCAGGAGCGCTACTAGTAATTACTTAGTCGTTTTTCTTGCAGGCGCAGCCTTCGCCACAGTTGCATCCATCTAGATTCATGTGATTTCTCCTTCCTACAGTTCCGACGATACACCCACATATCGATTTTGCAATTACTTCTTATCTTTGCCTTGCTGGGCAGACCAAAGCCAGGCTCCTAAACCAGAGAACATGAGAACTGCGGCAACTAGAGCAACCAGATACACGTTGTCCTTGTAAAGGTCGTAGCTACCTACCGCAGAAAAGAACAGTGCAAGGTAACCAATAAGGATCAATCTGTTTCGCATTTACAAAGCATAACCACCTGGACCGCCTTGCTTCATTGGTCCTGGATGGGCAATTTATTGGCGGTGGTATCATGGGAAAATGCCTGCTGTGGGAGTTGTAGTTCCAACTATTGGTGAGCGTCCCCAGTATTTAGAAATCACACTCAAATCAATTCGTGAAGCCGGAGAAAGCTTCATAGTCCTTGTGGGCAGAAACGGCTTTGACGCCAGCTCCTACCAAAAGGCAGGCCTGGTTGATCTTTACGTTGACGAGGTCGAGGCCTCGGTGCCCAACAAGATCAACCAAGGATTTAGAGCACTTCCTGAAAACATCGAATACATCAGCTGGATCGGGGATGATGATTTACTTTCACCAGGCGCTCTAGGTACTGCAGTCCAGACCTTAGAGAAACCAGAAAAGCCTGTGCTGGTTTACGGTCACTGCCAATACATCGACTCTGACGGAAACGATGTTCTTGTTAAGCGAAGCGGGAGCTGGGCTGTTCCACTTCTTCGATTTGGGCCTCAACTAATCCCGCAACCGAGTGCCTTCTTCCGCAGAGATGCTTTCGAGAAGGTCGGTGAATTGTCGGATAAGTTTCAGTTTGCATTTGATTTCGACTTGTTTTTGAAGCTGACCAACCTTGGCAAGGCTCTGTTTATTGATCAGATCCTCTCGAGCCACCGTTGGCACGCTACCTCGCTAACTTACAGCAGAAGGTGGGAATCTGTTCGAGAAGCAAGCAAGGTGCGTGTTTCTAACCTCGCGCCAACAATTCGATTGATCTCATTTATCTGGGA
>JBIIXH010000054.1:0-6229 GCA_044338475.1 Rhodoluna sp. | reverse complement strand
TCGCTCTTTTCTACACAACAAAGTTGGAACCGGTTTGGCTATTTGCAAGCGCCTTCATCGCGCTCGCTTATAGGTTTGCAGAGAAATCGAAGTTCTCAAACAAGTGGCTAGTGCGTGCGTCTTTTGGTTTACTTCTTTGGTACACCATCTACCAAAGCGGAGTTCACGCGACCGTAGCCGGGGTAGTTCTTGGAATCTTGATACCGGCAGTTAGAACCCATGGGGTAATGAACAAAGTTCAACCAGCCACCAATTTCTTTATCTTGCCCATATTTGCCTTCACCGCTGTTGCGGTGGTCATGCCCACTATGGCTGGCGATTCGCAACCGGTGTTTTCAGGAATCTTCTTCGGTCTAGCTGTAGGAAAAGTTGTTGGAATCTCAACTGCGGCAATAATTGCAAACAGGCTTTTGGCGCCAAAAGATCGCCTACCGCTAACAATCTTGGATTTCATTCCGCTGGGTTTCCTAGCTGGAATTGGATTCACGGTTTCATTGCTTATCGCACACCTTGCCTTCATTGACGACCGTGAGCTTTACGCGCAAGCAACCCTTGGAGTTTTACTTGGATCGTTTGTAGCGATGGGTATTGGTGGAGCAACCCTTTGGTTTAGGGGCAGGTGGCACTTGTCCGAAAAGAAGCAAGCTAAACCAGCTCGGTCAAAGACCCGATCCGCGAAATAGCACGCAGGTACTTTTTTCGGTAGCCGCCAGCAAGATGTTCAGCTAAGAAGACTTCGGTGAGACCGATTCCCGTACTCGCAAGACTAATTCTTGATTCGTAAAGCCTGTCCACAAAAGATACAAATCGAAGAGCTGCTGATTGATCGCTTAGAACATGCGCGGATGAAATCAACAGTGCATCAATGGAGCTGATTAGCTTCAAATACTTTGATGGGTGCACTTTTGCAAGGTGAGCAAGCAGTTTGTCAAAATCGTCCAGCGCTACAGTCTTACCATCTGCTATGAGACGCGTTGAAAGATTCTGAAGCTCACTATCAGTCAAGGCTGGGGTATGTCCGTCCACGGGTCTGTGCCTGTAGTCGTCGCCGTCCACGCTTACGATTTGAAACTTGCTCGCCATTGCTGATATTTCTCTTGCAAAATCGCTCGCGGCAAATCTGCCCTCGCCAAGTGCGTTTGGGGGCGTGTTGGATGTAGCCGCGAACCTGACGCCCTTAGAGCCAAGCTCAGACAGTAGTCGAGACATGAGCATTGTGTCTCCTGGATCGTCCAACTCGAACTCATCGATGCAAATGAGTTCGTAATGGCTGAGGTGCTTGAGGGCATCGGCAAAACCTAGAAGACCAATCAAGCTGGTGTATGCCAGAAAACTTCCGAAGGCCTTCTTTCCGGTGAACTCATGCCAGATTGATGCCAGAAGGTGGGTCTTGCCGACCCCAAATCCGCCATCAAGATAGATTCCGGAGTATCCGGAGCCCTTGCTTCGAGAGAACAAGCCTCTGAGCACCCCTGGGGAGACAAAAGCCCTTGCCGCTACTAGAGCCGCTGATTGAGACGGGAAGTTTGGGTTCGGGACATAACTATCAAACCTCGCCTTGGTAAACTCTCTGGGAGGGACAAGTTGTTCCATAACCTCCAGCAATGTGGGATTTGGTTGGATTTCAACCAGGGAACAAATTGCTCCGGAATTGGTTGACAATAGCACCGCCTACATGTGGATCCGCTGAATCCCCAAGTCTACAAGGAGATACATTTGCCAATCGACATTGACAGTTCCGAGAAGTTTAGACAGTACGCCGACCCGAGTGCTCTGGTAAGCACCAAGTGGCTCGAAGACAACCTTGGTAAGCCAGGACTTGTTCTTCTTGAGTCCGATGAAGACGTTTTGCTCTACCAAACCGGTCATATTCCCAGCGCGCTAAAGATTGACTGGCACACCGACCTAAACGACCAAGTAACTCGTGACTACATTGATGGGGAAACTTTCGCAAAAGTATTCTCGAGGCTAGGAATCAACCGCGATGACACCATTGTTTTGTATGGAGACAAGAGCAACTGGTGGGCAGCCTACGCCCTTTGGGTATTCAAGCTTTTTGGTCATGAGGATGTCAGGCTCTTAGATGGTGGCCGCGATAAGTGGATCGCTGAGGGTAGGAAGCTGACCAAGGATGAGACAACACCGACTCCATCCAGCTATCCGGTTATCGAAAGAAACGACAAGACACTTAGGGCGTTCCGTGAAGATGTGGTTTCACACTTTGGAAAGCCACTTATCGATGTTCGCTCACCAGAGGAATATGCAGGAGACCGCCTTACAGCTCCTGGCTATCCTGACGAAGGTGCTTCAAGAGCTGGCCACATTCCATCTGCTGCTTCTGTGCCATGGTCCAAAGCTTGTAACGAAGACCAAACCTTCAAAGATCTTGCCGGCTTGCAAGAGGTCTACCTTCGTGGAGCCAAGTTGGATGGCCACTCCGATGTAATCGCATATTGCCGAATAGGAGAACGTTCATCGCACACCTGGTTTGTCTTGAAATATTTACTTGGCATAGAAACCGTTAGAAACTACGACGGATCGTGGAGCGAATGGGGCTCTCTAGTGAAGGCACCTATCGCTTTGGGTAGCGAGCCGGGCCCGGTCCCACAGCTGGTCTAATTGGCAACACTAGAACTTCCGGAAACTCTAATTGAAGACTTCGCTTCAATTCGGGAGTCGGAGCGACTCGATTTACTGCTGGAGTTCTCTGAAACCCTTCCGGAACTTCCACCCCGCTATGCCGATCATCCCGAATTGCTGGAAAGAGTTGAGGAGTGTCAGTCCCCGATATTCTTGTTTGTTGAAATTGACAAGGAAAACCGTGCTCGGCTATTTTTCAGCGCGCCACCGGAGGCTCCAACAACACGCGGTTTCGCAAGTATTTTGTTCAGCGTTATAGACGGCCTGAAGGTTCAAGAAGCTCTTGATTTCGATATCGATTTTCCGTCGAAACTCTCCTTACAAAAAGTTGTATCCCCGCTTCGGCTTAGGGGAATGATCGGCATTCTTTCTCGCATCAAAAGACAGCTCAGAGAAAAATCAGCGGGATGATCAATGCAGTTTCCGGCCGTGCATTCGAGGAGTCGGTAACAAACGTCCGTGAATTGGCCAAGAGCTACGGTCCCTGGAGTGGGATACGCACAAACCACGTAATTAGCTCGGCAGGCAGCTTCTTTGATGCCTCCGGTTCCTCACGAGGCATATCGACCAAAGAAGATCTCGAACTACTCATTGAGCTTCGTAAAATGTCAGACCTTGTAATTGTTGATGCAGCTACCGCTCGTAACGAACAATATCGAAAGCTTTCCTCCGCCCCTTTGGCAATAGTTTCGTCCTCTGGAAACTTCACAGAGATCCCAGCGGCTCACGCCGCTACTGGGGTAACTCTCTTTAGTCCAATAAAACCAAGTTCCAATGCAGGTGTCAGCTCAGAGCATGTTTTCATCTCAAAGAAGAACCCATTTCGGGACATCTTGAGCTGGGCTGCATCACAGAACATGCAATCCTTACTGCTAGAGTCCGGTCCGACCTTGACCCAGTTGGCTTTCCAGTCAAATTCGGTAATGCAATCTGCGATAACTATTACGCCAGGTGTAGCCCCAGGCAAGACAATCGAGGCTCTGAATCCATTTGGCCAGGGGCAATTGACTTCAGTTGCTACATCCGAAGGAGCAGTCTTTACCCTCTGGTCCTACTGACGGCGTGGCAAGGGCTGAAATTGACAAGCCTCTCTTAGGCTGGAAAAAATGCTTGAGATCGCGGATGTGACCGATACAGCTGCTGATTTTCAGTTAGCTGTGATGTCCTTGCGCCAAGCCGATGTCCGGTCAGATCTGAACGTTTCTGAGATTCCATCCCCTGACAAGTTAGCCAAACACTCGATTGCATTAGCAGCCCACGTGGGTGCCGAATCGCACGCCGCTAAGGCTGATCAGGGAACCGGACGATTCGTCCTTCTGAACTCGGATACCCCTCAAGACGGCTGGGGTGGTAACTTCCGAATTATCTGCTTCGCAAAATCACCATTGGAAACTGACATCGGGCAAGACGAGCAGATTACTGATGTTTGCTGGGCGTGGTTGGAAGATTCGCTCAAGTCTCGTGGGGCTGGCTATACGCTCCAAGCCGGAACAATTACCCGAATAATCTCACAGGGGTATGGGGCAATGTCTGGGCAGAGTGACCACGCGGAGCTTGAACTGAGAGCGTCCTGGTCTCCAACCGATTCCAATTTCTCTGCTCACGTTGAGGCTTGGCAGGACTTGTTATGCATGATGTCTGGATTACCCCCAGAATCAGGAATAAGCAGAATCTAACTTGACTGAAACGGATTCACCTCTCCCCGAGTCGCAATCTACCCCGCTCGTGCCACTGATAAATCCAAAATCCAATTTTCATTTGGTGACAACAGCCAAGGAGCTTGACTTTGCTGTAAAACAGCTAGCCAGCACTCAAGGCCCAGTCGCAGTCGACGCAGAACGTGCCTCCGGATTTAAGTACTCGCAGCGGGCCTACCTGATCCAACTCAAAACTCTTGACTCGGACATCTATCTGATTGATCCGACATCCGATGCAGAACTGATCCCGTCTGATGCATTCGCCTTATTGCGTGAATTGCTTGCAAGTCGCGAGTGGATTCTGCACGCTGCCACTCAAGACATACCGTGCCTACAGGAGCTTAGTCTTCACCCGAAATCAATATTCGACACTGAACTTGCCGGGAGGCTTTCGGGGCAGGCTCGAGTTGGACTCGGTTCACTGGTCGAAACACTACTTGGTATAAGCCTTGCCAAAGAACACTCAGCGGCTGACTGGAGCACGAGACCCCTCCCGGAAAGCTGGCTGAACTATGCCGCATTGGACGTCGAGTTACTTCATGAACTCAGAGATCAGCTCAGCAAAATTTTAGATCAACAGGGAAAAACCCAGTGGGCTGCTCAAGAATTTGCACATCTTCTGTCATTTAGACCCAGACCGCCGAAACTAGATCGATGGCGGTCCATTTCAGGTCTCAGTAAAGTTTCCGATCAAAACTCCCTCGAAATCGCGAGACAGCTTTGGCAGGCCCGTGAAGAGCTTGCCATCAAGATGGACATCTCCCCCGGTCGACTAATTCCAGACGCCGCTATTCTTGCGGTGGCATCAGAGAAACCTAAAACAAAACCAGAACTTGCATCGCTTCGTACTTTCACTGGAAGAGCTTCGAGAAGCTACCTTGACTACTGGTGGCAGGCCCTTCAATCTGCTCATAAGGCCACTTCGCTGCCACCAGTAAGAGCTGAGAAGTCCGAGGGTATCCCCAATCACAGAAACTGGGCTGCGAAGTTTCCAGAAGCAGATCGCAGGCTTCGACATGCGCGAAACGCACTTACGTCGCTAAGTGAACAGCACAATCTTCCGCTAGAGAATCTGCTAACGCCTGAGATCTTGAGGCAAGTTTGTTTCCTGCCACCGGAACCCGCAAATATGGACTCTGTTCGAACGATGTTGCTGGCCTTCGGTGCTAGGAGCTGGCAGGCAGATCTAACAGCCCCAGCAATAGTCGAGTCGATTAGTCGGCTAGACGAGCCTGATCCGAAGCTACAGACTCCTCAGCAATAGCCCTAGCGTGCGGAACACGGGCACCCAAAACTTGAGCGACAATCTCTCGAGAAATGTCTTGTGCATTTAGTCCTACGCGGTCCAGGATTTCGTCCCGCGATGCGTGCTCTAGGAACTCATCAGGTAACCCGATCTCACTTAAAGCAGTGTCGACTTGCGCTGCACGCAAGTCCTGGCGAACTCGAGTTCCAATTCCACCAACGCGAATTCCATCCTCGATGGTCACAACCAAGCGGTGCTTGCTCGCCAGAGCAACAACTGATTTCGGAACCGGGATAACCCAACGCGGATCAATTACAGTTGCGCCAATCCCCTGATCAGCAAGCATCTTGGCAACCTGAATGCCCGTGTGTGCCATCGAACCCACGGTAAGAATCAAGACGTCCTTCGCTGGCGACTCGTGCAGAACATCAACGCCATCTTCAAGCCTTCGAATTGCGGGAATCTCTTGTGACACTGAGCCCTTTGGAAAGCGAATAACTGTTGGGCCATCGGTGACCTCAATTGCCTCGTTTAGCTCTTCGATAAGGCGCTTTTCGTCACGAGGTGAGGCGATTCGAATACCTGGAACGATTTGCAACATTGCCAGATCCCACATCCCGTGATGGCTGGCACCGTCTGGACCAGT
>JBIIXH010000053.1:0-6238 GCA_044338475.1 Rhodoluna sp. | reverse complement strand
ACAGTGATTGTGCCTTCACTTGCATTTATCACCGGAAAGTATTTCTGGTGGCCAAATCACAAGAAGGCCAAGGCCTAACCCAGCGGCTTTGCTTTAAAGCTTTATCCAAGCTGTCTGGTCTTGCTCTAACTTTCCATCGTCAGCCAAGCCCTGCTGAGAGCTGACAATAAGTTCACCGGCTGGAAGATTGACTGCTGTCGAACCAAAGTTACTTATAACCAAAACGCTGTTGTTTATGTAAGCAAGGGTTTCATCAGAAGAGTACTCGGGAGCAAACCTGAACTCGCCGGAACCCATAGAGAACTTCCTTCTGTTTCCGATTAGAGCCTTATACAGCTCGAGCGTGGAGCCAGGAACTCCATCTTGAAGATCCCGAGAATATTGTTTGTAGCTTTCAGGCTGAGGCAGCCAAGACTTACCAGAATCATTAAAGCCGTAAGAAGAACCAGCTGAGGCTTCCCATGGAATCGGAACCCTGCAACCATCACGACCAACACGCTTGCCTTGAGTTCTGAACCAGGTCGGATCCTCTCGGAAATCACCTTCCAAGGTTGAGTGTTCCGGAAGCCCAAGTTCCTCACCTTGATAGATGTAGGCGCCTCCAGGTAAACCAAGCATGAAAGCGGTCGCAGCCCGACCTCTTCTTTGCCCGAGAGCTTCATTGGGTTGGACGTTGTTAGGACCAATACCGTCACCCTGAGGTGGAGCACCTTCCAAACCAAAACGAGAGACGTGACGAATCACGTCATGGTTAGAAAGCACCCAAGTAGAAGGCGCACCCACGGAACCAAACGCCGCCAAAGAATCAGTCACAACCTTTATCAGCGCTTGCTTTTGCCATGGGGCTTCCAAATAAGCAAAGTTAAATGTCTGGTGATACTCATCTGGTCTAACCCATTTAGCCATGCGATTTAGGGGTAGCACCCAGGCTTCAGCGCACATTGCTCGATCACCATACTCGTCAAGAATTTTTCTCCAGGAGCGGATGATTTCGTGAACCCCTTCTTGACCCCAGAAAGGATGTTCATTTTCAGTTTCACTATCCACCGTTTGCGAAACCGGAGCAGAAATGTCCGGCAAGCCTTTGGCTTTTACCATTCCATGTGCTACGTCAATGCGGAAACCGTCGACGCCCTTGTCTAACCAAAAATGCAAAACATCTTCGAAAAGTTCTCGCACTATATTGTTCTCCCAGTTGAAGTCGGGCTGAGAGGAATCAAAAATGTGTAGGTACCATTGACCAGGATTGCCGTCGGACTCTGTTACACGAGTCCAAGCCGGACCCCCAAACACCGACTCCCAATTGTTTGGTGGCAGTTCGCCAGCAAAGCCCTTGCCGTCACGAAAGACGTATACATCTCTTTCCTTTGAACCCGGTGCCGCTATTAGGGCAGCTTGAAAAAGTTCGTGTTGGTCAGAAGAGTGGTTCGGAACCAGGTCAACGAGTATTTTGAGGCCAAGAGATTTTGCTTTAGTAAGGAGCTTCTCAAAGTCTTCATTCTTTCCAAACAGCGGATCGATTTTTTTGTAATCGGAAACGTCGTACCCTGCATCTTTTTGGGGGGACTTAAAGAAAGGTGAAAACCACACTGCGTCAATACCTAAAGACTTCAGGCTCTCAAGTCTTTGTTCAACTCCCAAAAGATCTCCAACACCATCACCATTCCCATCCGCAAATGAGCGTGGGTATATCTGGTAAATGACCGCTGTTTGCCACCAACGAGGTGATGCGATTTCTTTGTGCAAAATTTGAGATTCCATTGGCTCTAGCTTAGAACAGACAAAACGGTCATCAGCCTTCGGCTGCTTCGGATATCTGCGGTGACAAAAAAGTTTGCTCCCAAAAAAGAAATCTGTAAATCTCAGGAATCTAGTGAAGTGGGACCGGTGATGTTATGAAAGCGTTATAACTGTAAACGCTTGCAGTTTTTGTTGTTCATTGGTGTGGTGTGAGACTAAAAGCGCTTGCCTCATTGCAGGCGAAGAAAATAACTGCAAAGAAAGGTATCAACTTGAAAATTACAAAGCGTAGTTTCATAAAAGCTTCAGCCGTTGTTGCTGGTGCTGCTTTGGTCCTAACTGGTTGTGCTCCGTCAGAACCAGAACCAAAGATCGAATCCATCACAGTGTGGGTTGACGATCTAGTTGCCAAGTCTCTTGAGGGAGTTGCCGCAAGATTCGAAGAAGAAACAGGAATTGCTGTTGACCTTGTTATCAAGGAATTCGGTTCAATTCGTGACGAGGCAATTACCGCTATCCCAACAGGAGAAGGACCAGACATTTTTGCTGGTGCACATGACTGGACCGGACAGCTTGTTGCTGCAGGTGTTATTGCTCCGCTAGAGCTAGGCGAGGTCACTGCTGATTTCCGTGAGAACGCAATTGCTGCTTTCACATACGATTCAGCACTTTACGGCCTTCCATTCGGAGTCGAGAACATTGCCCTAGTTTGCAACAGCGAATTGGTTCCAACTCAGCCTGCTACCTGGGACGAAGTTGTTGAAGCCGGTATCGAAATTGCAATGAACGCAGACAGTGGAGACCCTTACCACTTCTACCCACTGCAGACCTCATTCGGTTCTTCAGTATTCGTTCAGGATGAATCTGGTTCTTACACCTCTGAACTAGGTATGGACAACGAGCAGGGTGTTGAATTCGCTCAGTGGCTATACGACGAGGGTTCTCAGGTCTTCAACTTCAAGGAGTATGGAGACATCGAGACCGAGATGAAGTCAGGTTCACTAGCTTGCTGGATGACCGGACCATGGGCAGCTCCTTCAATCGCTGATGGTCTTGGAGACGATGGTTACTCCATCTACTCAATTCCATCTGTTGGTGGAGAAACTCCAGTTCAGTTCCTAGGAGCTAGAGGTATGTACATCAGCTCAAAGACTGAAGACCAGCTGTACGTGCAGAAGTTCCTAGTGGACTACATCGGTACCGCTGAAGTTCAGACCGAAATCTATGAGATCGGTGGAAGAATCCCTGCGCACACTGCAGCGTTCGAAGCAGCTTCTGGTGACAAGATCACCAAGGGCTTCGGAGACGCCGGAGTTAACGCACAGCCTATGCCTGCAATTCCAGCAATGGGTTCAGTATGGGCTTCATGGGGTTCAACCCAGGCAGCTCTTCTACAAAAGAAGGGTGACCCAACCGAACTCTGGACCAAGATGATTGCCGACATTGAGGCAGCAATCGCAGGTTCCTAAGCTACAAAAGATTTCAGGAGGTGCCGGGTTAACCGGCACCTCCTGATTTCACAAATCGCAACAAGTAATGCGAGAATTATTCTCATCCTTCAAAGAAGTAGGTTTTTGTGAGCAAAGCAACTACCAAAGTTACTAAGACAAAAACTAAAAAACCCTCACGCTTTTCAGTAGATGACGGGGGAACCCCCTCTCTACTGGGCCAAGCCGTAAAAATTGTTCTGCTGGGCATCATCTCTGCAGTATCGCTGTTTGCAATTATGACTTTGATCACCTCTGGTGATTTCATTCCGGCCGCGGTTGTATTTCTTGTGACCGTAGGCATTAACTGGGTTTACCTTCGCCGAGGCGGCTTGCCAGCTAAATACCTTGCCCCCGGACTAATCTTTATGGCAATTTTCCAGATTTACGTTGTGGTTTACAGCGGTTACATTGCCTTTACTAACTATGGAACTCAGCACAACAGCGATAAACCAGATGCCCTAAACGCAATGCTGCTGAACGCACAGACTCGCATAGAGGATGCTCCGGTTTACAACCTCCAGATCGTTGAGGACGATCTAGGGAAGCTGAATTTCTTAGTTACCTTGAAACAGGAAGATGCTGACCCTGAGTACTTCCTAGGAAACGTTGATTCCCCTCTAGAAGCAATCACGAACGTTGTGCTTGATGGAGACGGAGTAGCTGTTGAGACTCCTGGGTACGCTCCACTGAAATTCGTCGAGGCTGTAGAGCGGCAGGACGAAATCTTGGCCATGAGGGTTTATCTCACCAGCGAGATTGACTCTTACTTCCTAATGACTCCGGATACCTCTCAGGCGGTGGTTTTTGGGCCGCGATTGGTCTATGACGAACTAAACGACACGATTACTAGAGTTTCGGACGGCAAAGTTTTTGCCGATACCGGAGAGGGTCTTTACACGGCAGTTGATGGAGAGTCAATTACCCCTGGGTGGAGAGTAAACGTCGGATTTACTAACTTCGAACGCGCCGTAACCAACCCGGGTATTCGAGAGCCGTTAGTGCGAATAACTCTTTGGACCTTTACCTTTGCACTGTTCTCAGTTCTACTGACTTTCATTCTTGGACTGGCCCTAGCCTTACTGTTCAACGATGCGAGGCTGAAGGGCCAGCGCTGGTACCGAGTTGCCATGATTCTTCCTTATGCATTCCCCGGTTTTCTCTCGGCGTTTGTTTGGAGGGCGCTATACAACAAAGATTATGGCTTTATAAATCAAGTTCTATTGGGCGGCGCCGATGTTCCCTGGCTCACCGACGAATGGCTCGCAAAGATTGCCATCTTGAGCGTAAATCTTTGGCTGGGTTTTCCATACATGTTCTTGATCACTACCGGTGCCCTGCAAGCTATACCTGAGGAGCTGACGGAGTCAGCAAAGATAGATGGCGCCACACCTTGGCAGCAATTGAGATTAATCAAGCTACCTCTACTTTTGGTTTCAGTCGCACCACTTCTCATAACGTCGTTTGCGTTCAACTTCAATAACTTCACCTTGATATACCTATTGACTGGTGGTGGACCGAAGGATTTCGATGCCGAAATAAATGTTGGGCACACTGACATCTTGATTTCTATGGTTTATAAGATTGCTTTCTCCACGGGAGAGGGTCGGGACTTCGGTCTAGCCAGCGCATTCTCAATTCTTATCTTCTTTATCGTGGGAACAATTTCATACCTCGGGTTTAGAAGAACCAAGACGCTGGAGGATATGAACTAATGACTTCAATCACTAAAGACGCCAAGAAGGCGCCGGAGAACAAACTTCCTTTCGGCTTATGGTTCATACGCACAGGCTGGAAGCACATAGTGGGAATCGTGGTTGTGGTCTACGCGATGTTCCCGATTGTTTATGTGATTTCTGGATCGCTCGCCACAGGCACATCATTTACCAGCGGTTTCTTCCAGTCGTTCACAATCGATAATTACCTCGAACTATTTGACGATCCCTACAGACCATTTGCCAACTGGTTTGTAAACACCCTGTTTATTTCCGGCGCTGCTTCAATTGGTTCAGTGTTTCTGTCCGCAATGGCCGCTTATGCCTTCTCGAGGCTTCGCTTCTCGGGACGAAGGGCGGGATTGCTAACCCTAATCCTGGTTCAGATGTTCCCTCAGCTATTAGCCTTGGTTGCAATTTACGCACTTCTTGTATCGGTAGGAAACGTGTTTCCGATTCTGGGAATTGGAAGCCAAATTGCCCTCATCATGGTTTACCTGGGTGGGGCATTGGGCGCTAACACTTACCTAATGTATGGATTCTTTAACACAATCCCTAAGGAGCTAGACGAGGCAGCCAAGATAGATGGCGCGACCCACACGCAGATCTTCTATGGAATCATCCTGAGGCTCGCCGCCCCGATTCTTGCAGTTATCGCACTGCTTGCATTTATCGGAACGGCAAGTGACTTCATTCTTGCGAATATAATCTTGACCACTCCTGAATCCAAAACCCTTGCAGTTGGTCTTTACATGTATGTTGCTGATCAGTTCGGAAGAAACTGGACAGTATTTGCAGCGGGTGCGGTAATCGCAGCGCTACCAATTGTTGCCCTGTTCTTATACCTCCAGCGCTACATTGTTTCCGGATTAATCGGTGGAGCAGTGAAGGGCTAACCAAGTTGTTTGCATCTAATAAAAACATGCACGCAGGCCTAAGCCCACATCACGATGGCTCACAGGTATATGTATCTAGTCAGAGACCAGAGCTATTCGACCAGGTAAAGGTAAGGATTAGAGTCCACGACAGCTTCGGAAAAGTCTCGAAGGTCCGGGCTCGACAAGTTGAAAACGGTGAGGCTTTTTTCTCTCAGGAGGCTAGCTCTTCAGTAGGCGAAGACGGCTGGAGTTGGTTCAGCACCGAGATCAGAATGTCAAACCCATCGATTAGCTACCGCTTTCTTATTGAACTCTTGGATGGAAGCTGTTATTGGCTAAACACTTTGGGCCACTCGAGAATTGAACCCCTGGATGCATTCGACTTCAGAATCAACATTTATTCAGACGCTCCCGAGTG